>NZ_JBFHGC010000270.1:0-3855 GCF_041583315.1 Ilyobacter sp.
AAGTTTAAGGGGAATGTAAACAACGGAGAACTTTCTCTCGAAGGTTACCTAAAAATTCCTGATATTGAAGAGGTTAAAGATGATTTTGATCCTATGACCTCATTGGATTACTCTCTGTCCTTGAAGATGAACAAGGTGAGATATGATTATCAGAATGTTATAAAATTAATTCTGAGCAGTGATGCTGTTTTTCAAGGGAATAAAGTTACAGGAAACTTCACCATAGAAAGGGGAGAAATTACAGGGATACCGAAAATTTCAAATGAAGATATTGATGATTTGAAATCAAAAGTCTCTGTTTCTGAAAACGAAGTAATATATACCAGTCAAGAACTTGGTTCTGATTTTTCAATAGTAGGGCCTGGAGAAAAAAATCTTGAAATGGATATAAATGTAGTCATAAAAGAAGGTATATTTATAAAGCTCGACAAAGTGGCAACACTAGTAGAAGACTTGGAAGCTGTCATAAAAGGCGGTGGAAAGGTAACTCTGAAGGATAAAAAGTCCCAGTTTTTGGGGCAGCTTGAATCTGAGAGTGGGGAGATAACAATAAACAATAATCTTTTCGAAATAGACAGAGCAATAGCTATTTTTGATAAAAAAGATGAGTATTTTCCCAAGGTAAACCCAACCTTGCTTGTGAGTGCAAGGTCTACTATATCAGATGAAGAGGTGTATATAGGGGTGAGTGGAGAGTACAGAAGTATGGACTTGACCCTGAGCTCTAGTTCGGGACTCCCTCAGGAAGATATAGCAGCACTTTTGGCTTTTCATAAGACTATTGACTCTACGGGAACTTCAGGTGTCATGGTGAAAAATGTGCTGGATACACAAATATCAAAACAGGTTTTTAGTCCTGTTTCCAATGAGATTCAAAAGTTACTTAGGATATCAAAGTTTAAAATATCTTCTGACCTGGTAGCCTATGATGAAAGTGAAGAAGATTATCAGCAAAGTTCTTCATTGGGGTTGGGTGCATCTATTGAGGCTGAAAATCCCATATATAAAGATAAGGTATTCTGGAATGCAAAGGCCAGGATAGCGGACACACAGTATGGAGATTCTATAGATGAATATGATTTTGTACTGGAACACCGATTTGCAAAAAGTTTTTTATGGGGGTTAGGAGTGGGAAAGCTTCCGCAAGGGAGTTTAAATATAGATGAGGATGAACAGTCAAACTTAAACTATCATATCGACTTCAAATTTAGAAAGACTTATGATAGCCTGCTAGACATCTTCAGAAAAAAATAGTGGAGGGTATGATGAGAAAACAATTATTAGTACTACTTACATTTCTTTTTTCTCTTTTGGCTTTAGGTGAAGATGCAAATTACCTGATAAAAGAGATAGAGGTCACAAACAACAGAGAGGTGCCCATAGAGGTTGTCCAGTCTGTTATGGAATCCAAGGTGGGAGAAAGCTACTCCACCGAGAAAATGGTAGAAGACTATAAAAGGATCAAAAATCTCAGTTACATAGAAGATGTGGTCATCTACCCGAAACTCTACGACGCCGGAATCAAACTAAGTGTGGAAATCAAAGAAAGAAAAGATTCAAAAAAGATTTTGGAAGATAACGGAGTTATACCTTTGTCTGAAAGAGAAAACATAGACAAATCTCTAGTTGTGAACTCGATAGAGATATATGGTAACCGTTACACAACAAGAGAAGAAATCCTAAACATGATACCTGTAAAAACAGGAGGATACTTCTCTAAAAGAAAGGTACTGGAAGGACAGAAGAATATCCTAAATTCAGGATATTTCAGAGAGGTAACTCCCGAGGTATATAAATACGGAGAAGGAGTACTGGTAAGATACAACCTTTCGGAGAACCCGGTTATAACAGGAATAAATATCTACGGGAATACGGTATACTCTACTGAAGAACTTATGAAGGGTATAAAAACCGAGCCTGGGAAAATCTACAACCTAAATACCCTGAGGGAAGATAAGGACGGAATCATCGCTAAGTATCATGAGGCCGGATATGCCCTTACTGAACTTGCAAATATAGGCTTAAACGACAGCTATGAACTGGAGATATATCTCAGCGAAGGTGTGGTAAGAGATATTCAGTTCAGAAAAATGGTAACCAAACAAAAGGGTGCCAGAAGACAAGCAACAGATAATGACTTAAAAACCAAAGATTATGTAATAGAAAGACAACTTGAATTTAAAGAGGGAGAGGTATTTGACTATAACAAGTACCAGGAATCTATTAAAAATCTTATGAAACTTGGGAATTTTAAGAACATAAAACCTGAGTATAAGAGTATACCGGGAGATCCAGACGGAAGAATAGTAGTTATGCTTTTTGACGAGGAGAGAACTGCATCACTTCAGGGAGCACTTTCTTACGGTTCTGAAGTAGGATTTCTAGGTAGTCTTTCGATAAAAGATACCAACTACAAGGGAAAAGGGCAGGATCTTGGACTGACTTATGAAAGATCAGATTCTGACTACAGCAAGTTCTCACTTGATTTTCAGGATCCTTGGATAAAAGATACAGACAGGATATCATGGGGATGGAGTCTCTATAAATCCCAGTATGAAGATGACGACAGTGAACTGTTTTATGATGTAAATACCTACGGATTTAAAGTAAACGCCGGAAAAGGTCTTACTAAAAAAGTGAGAGTGAGCCTCGGTACTAAAGCAGAGTATATAACTGAAGACGATGAAGATGGTGACAGAACAGACGATTATGGATTAGTAAGTATATTCCCGGCAATAACATATGATACAAGAAATCACTTCTGGAATCCTACTGAAGGGGAATATGCAAAACTTCAGGTTGAAGGAGGATATGCAGGCGGTTATGATGCAGATATATTCGGAAATACAACTCTTGAACTGAGAAAATATCACAGAGGTTTCTGGAAAACTAACACCTTTGCCTATAGAGCGATAGGTGGTATCATGACAGATTCTACAAAAGAATCTCAGAGATTCAGAGTAGGTGGAGGAAGTACTCTAAGAGGTTATGACGGAGGATATTACAAAGGAACAAAAAAGCTAACCTTTACTTTGGAAAACAGAAGCCAGATAAATGATGTATTAGGTTTTGTATTGTTCGTAGATGCAGGTAGAGCCTGGGATCAAAACGGAAGAGACACTTCTTATGAACATGATGATGACTTTCCTAATGATATAGGTATAGGTGCAGGAGTGGGGATGAGACTTAATACTCCTTTAGGACCTTTAAGATTTGACTTCGGATGGCCTGTGGGAGACACAGATGATTCTGGAATGCAGTTTTACTTTAATATGGGACATACATTTTAAAAATTTATAATACAGGGGGATAAGCATGAAAAAATTAACGATTCTAGCTCTGGCGGCGACAATGTCAATGTCGGCGTTTGCCATGAAAGTAGGATACGTGAGCTCTCAAGAAGTATTCTCAAAGTATTCAGGGACAAAAGCTGTAAAGGAACAGCTTGTAAAAGAAAAAAGCAGACTGGAAAATGAGATCAAAAAACAAGAAGTGGATTTACAAAAACTAAAGGTTGAACTTCAGGCAAAGGGAAATTCTGTAACACAACAAGAGAAGGCAAAATTCCAAAAACAGGCTACAGATTTTCAAAAATATGTAAACCAGGCACAGATGAACTTGAACAGACAGGAGCAGGAAAAGTTTAGTCAAATAACTAAAAATATAGATGCTTCTGTTCAGTCAGTTGCCAAAAAAGAAAAGTTTGACTATATTTTTGAAGAAGGAGCAATTAAGTTTGGCGGAGAAGATATAACTCAAAAAGTAATCAACCAAATGGAAAAAGGTGAAAAAATAAAGTTAAACTAAACTATATAATGCACTGGGAGGCTATTTTATGAATTACAAATTACAAGA
>NZ_JBFHGC010000271.1:0-3845 GCF_041583315.1 Ilyobacter sp.
CTGATGGGAGAGGCAGCCTATGAGGGAGAGCATGATATGGATATACAATACGGAAGATATATAAACCGGAATCTCTCTTTAATTACCGGTTTTAATTTTGAAGAAGATGAAGACGGGGAAATAGGCAACAGGGGATTTGTAGGTGTGGAATACCTTCTTCCTTTGCTTATAGAGTCTGAAATAAAAGTTTATGATGACGGAGATCTGGAAGCCGAATTTTCCAGTGAACTGCAGCTTACAGACAAATTTCAATTTAACTGGGAATTGGATACTGACGGTGAATATCTATTGGAGCTTGAATACAGGTATAGAAAATGGCTTTCTTTTATAGCAAGTGCTCACTCTGAATATGATGAAGGAGTGGGAATAAGAATAAGTTTTTAAGTTGGTTAAAATAAAATTTATGACGAAGAATTTTAAAAATGATATATCTTCATAGATAGTTGATTTTAGGAGGTGCAGGAAATGAAAAAAATAATAATTGAAGGTATGATGTGTGGGCACTGTGTAGAAGTCATTGAGAAAAATCTGAAATCTATAGAGGGTGCAGGAGAAATCAAAGTTTCTCTTGATGAAAAATCAGCCTTTATTTCAGGTGAAATTGAGGATGATCTGATTAAATCCGCAATTGAAGATGAAGGATATCAGGTTGTTTCTATAGAAAATGTTGAAGAATATCCAAAAGAGGAAAAAGTAAAAAAAGGTTTTTTTAGCAGACTTATAAGGAAAATAGAAAAATCCAATGTGGAAGAATTTGGAGAGGGTAAGATGCACTGCTGTGATTCAGACAAGAAAGATAAAGAGAAAAATTAATATTTATATACTCTAAAAATAGAGGAGACTCTTTGAGAGCTCCTCTATACCTTGCTTGAACTAAGCTGTCTTGTCCATCATCTTGCACTTTTTACCTTTACCCATCATACCGTCCATCATTTTTATACCAAATTTTTCTTTCACTTCAATTTTAAACTTTATCATTTCTTTTTCTTTGTCAGCTAGAAGTATAGATTTTTTATCAATAAGTCTGTTTATTTTTTTGTTATCTGCATTTTCATTTAACATCTCTTTTTTAATTTGAATATCAATTTCTTTTATATTTAGTGTAATTTTTTTCATTTTAGCCATATGCTTTTCGTGAATAGCATGATAAGCTTTTTTCTGCTCAGGAGAAAGATTGTTAACTTGATTCATCATTCCACTTTTTTCTGTATTTTCTGATTTTATTTCTGCCTTACTGTGAGCCGAATGGTCAACCGGTACAGAATTTGAAAAAGATGTAGCTGAAAGTGCGAGAATACCTATTAATAACATTTTTTTCATTTAAATCACTCCTATTTTTTAGTTTTTTTCTTTATAAAAAGATGATAACATTAGTTTGTGGCCTAAGTATGTCAAAACTGGATTGGTTTAATAAAAAATTGAAGGAAGGTAAAAAATATGAATAAAAAAATACTCATAATAGAAGATGAGAAAGAACTTGCTTCAATAATTGCAAAAGCACTGGAAGAGGATGGATTTAGTTCTAATATTGTATATGATGGTGGTAAAGCTATGGAAATATTTTATGATGATAAACCTGACCTTGTACTCTTAGACATAAATCTTCCTAAAAAAAATGGGTGGGATATTTGCAAGGAGATAAGAGCTGTCTCTAACATCCCTGTTATAATGATGACGGCTAGAGATAGCGAACTTGATGAGATACAAGGGTTGGAACTTGGAGCTGATGATTATGTTACTAAACCCTTCAGCTTAAAACTTATTTCAATCAAAGTTAAAAAGCTTCTTAAATTAGAAGGAGACACTTTTTTCAAAATAAAAGACCTTACATTTGATTTTAAAAGTTATCTTCTCACAATTGACGGAGAATCCATAGAGCTTTCAAGACGTGAGGCTCAAGCTTTGGAGTATTTCTTAAAACACAAGGGTAATATACTTTCAAGAGAAACTCTCTTAAATGAAATATGGGGTTTTGATTTTTTTGGAGATGAACGAGCTGTTGATACATTGATAAAACGCCTGAGAAAAAAATTAGGAAAATATAGCGATTATATAAAATCAATCAGAGGTGTCGGTTATGTATTTAGCGAAAATCAGAATTAATTTTTTTAAGAGAGTTTTCCTTTATTCTATTTTAATAGTGCTCATTACGATAACTGTCAGCACTATTTTCAATGTGTTTTTTCTAGATAAATTTTATATACATAGAAAAGAACAGATAATGCTTAAAATCGCAGATAATTTGAAAAAACTTTCAAAATTTGAAAATAGTGAAGAATTGAAAACATATATCTATCAAATGAAGGAACTTGAAGGAATAGAGATAAGCATCGTTAAACCAGGGCATATGGATATGGGGGGAAGGCCAATTGTGACTATGGGTTCAAATTCTCCAGATAAGAAATTTAAACTTACAACCCTAAAAGGTATCGGAGCATTGATTCTTTCATACCATGACAGGCTTCCAAATGGAAACAGAGTTGTTATTAGTACTTCACTTTCTGTAATGGAAGCTCACAAACATGAGATAAATCTTTTTAATATTCTTACTATTTTTATTGCTTTAGTATTTTCATTGATTTCTGGAGCTTTTTTTTCAAAGAGGATAACCGAAGATATTAAACTTTTAAGTAAAAATGCTGATGAAATATCAAAGTTAAAATTTCCTGAAAATATCGAAATAGATAGAAATGATGAAATAGGAGATTTAAGCAAAAGTCTAGCTAAAATGTCCAATGAACTTAAACTCTCAATTGGTAGCCTTAAGTCCTTTGTATCCAATGCTTCTCACGAGCTTAAAACCCCTATATCAGTTTTATGCACCCACGCCCATGCACTTGTAGTCGGGCAAGTAAAAAGTGAAGCTGAAAAAAAGAAATATTATGAAATAATGTTGAAGAGGGGACTTGAAATGAAGGATATAACACAAAATCTTTTGACTATTTCTAAACTTGATACTCCTAACTACCAGACAAAAAAAGAAAAAATTCATCTAAAATCTCTTATAGATGAGTCTCTAGAAAAATATGATTTTTTAGAGTTTGAAAAAGATATAAATGTTGCTGTTAATATAGAAACAGATGAAATCATTGGAGATCCTAAACTTTTAAAACTAGCAATAGACAATATAATTCACAATGCTCTAAAGTATTCCCCTCATAGTGGGCTTGTAAAACTCTATGAAGAAAAAGGGTGTCTTTGTATAGAAAATCAGTCGGAAGAAATTCCACATGAAAACCTTGAAAATTTCTTTCAACCATTTTATCGTGGGAAAAACGCTGAGGATTCAGAGGTAGAAGGAACTGGACTGGGGCTTTCTATAGTTAAAAAATCTTTGGATCTCAGCGGTATTCCATTCAAAATTATTTGGAAAGATAAAAGATTCATAGTTAATTTAGACTTAAAAGAAGTGATTATTTCTTATTAATAAAATTCCCAAATTTATTTTATGGTAATTTTATAGTTGAAAAGGAGGATCAATGTAGATCCTCCTTTCCTTTCTATTTACTAACATCAAATTGTCCCATCATACCCATATCTTCGTGTTCAAGTATATGACAGTGATACATGAATAATCCTGCATGTCTGAATTCTACCAAAAGTTCTACAGTTTCTCCTGGATCTACCAATACAGTATCTTTATTTCCCTGCTCCCATTTATAGGGAGGTCTTCCGTCACGCTTAAGTATTCTGAATTGTGTATTATGTATATGGAATGGATGTGGAATATTTCCCATCATGTTCATCATACCCATATTACCACCCATCATCATGCCTCTACCCATATGATGTGAGTCATTGGTAACTACCCAGATCTCTGGATCATTTAACTTTATATATTCGTC
>NZ_JBFHGC010000272.1:0-3845 GCF_041583315.1 Ilyobacter sp.
CTAGTAAGAGAGATGCTCTTACAAAAGATCAGGAACGTCACATAAAATCTTTGGTATGAAACTTTCGAACTGCAGCTGATAGAGTTTAGCAGACACACTTTATATTAAATAAAAATCGGAGGTCTTAAATAGACCTCCTTATTAAATAAGAATGTGTAATGTTAGTTGACTAAACTTAAAAAATCATAATAACAGGGAGTATCTCAAATTATATGTATTCCTCTAATAATGAGAATTTTTTATGCTTCTGCTTAAGATCATCTATGTCCAACTGAATATACCTCCTTGTAGTTAGTAGGGTACTGTGTCCCATGATCCTTTGAAGGGTAAATACATCTCCTCCTTTTCGTATAAAATTTGTAGCAAAGGTATGTCTAAATACGTGAGGACTACATTTTCCATTTATTCCTACCTTTTTTCCATAATTTCTAAAGCACCAACTCACAGTTGCAGCACTAAGTTTTCCTCCAAGTTCATTTAAAAAAACGTAATTATTATCATATTTCTTAGATATCTTTATAATCTCTCTGAATCTTTTGCATGTGTCTAAGCTTATAGGGAGTTCTCGAAATGATCTAGTCTTTGAAATTTCTCCACGAACAACTATAACTCCTCTTCTTGTGTCCACATCATCTATTTTAAGATTTACAGCCTCTTTTACCCGAATACCGGTATCCAACATAAGTAACATCAATAAATAATCTCTATAGCCATTATATAAATTCATATCCGGAGCTCTAAGCATTTTTTTTATATCTTCCTTAGATAAAGGTTGCACCAGATCCACAGGAGTTCTCATTAACTTTATACATTTATAAAGCTTATCGTCGATATACCCTTCTTTGTATAACCAGTGAAAAAAAGCTTTGAGAGTGCGGAGTCTTATATTTATTGTAGTTGGTTTATACTGTTTTTCATTGAGCATAAAGGTCTGGTACGCTCGGATTTTTTCTACAGTTATAGCTCGGTCTTTATCGAACCGTGAGGGAGAGGTAATGTAGGGTGTAATATAATCCAGATGTTTTTCATAATCGTCCAAAGTTCTTTCAGCTATACCCTCCAGCTTCTTCCCCTCCAAAAATTTTTTGTAAAATTCAAAGAAATCTTCCAATTTTATCCAATCAGACCGATGTATTTTTTCGACTCGCAACGGTCCTCGGTCTAAATTCCTATTCATGACAATTCGCTTTTTAGCCACAGTAAATCCTCCCTTTGATAATTTCCTGTGAAGATAAAAAATACAGTGTGGCCAGCTCGGTTCATCATTTTTTTGGATATTCTTAAAAAAAATCCAAAAAATAAAATAACAGGGGCCTGTTTCTCTCTAGGCACCTGTATCATTAAAAAAGTATGGCGGAAATGTGTAGGAATCGAACCTACCGACGGCTCACGCCGCCCACACGGTTTTGAAGACCGGGAAGAACACCAGCTACTCATCCACTTCCATTTTTTCAAGATGATTATACCATTGTCAGACAGTTACGTCAACGGTTTTCAAGATAACCTCTATACTGCTGAAGCTCTAAATCACTAGAATTTTTTAACATTATTCTATGCACATGATTGAAAATATTGAGATATAGCTTTTAAAATGGTATTATTATATTTGTAAATGTATACATTACGGAATTAAAGACATATCTGATAAAAAAGGAGAAATATGGTGGATAAAATAAATATTTCAGAAATTAGAAAAACGGCGGAAAATTATTATAAAAATGGAGACTTTTATTGTTCAGAATCTATTATAAAAACTTTAAAAGACGTCTTTAAACCTGAAATCGGGGATGAAGTGGTAGCATTGGCATCTGGATTTCCTGTGGGAATGGGAAATGCCGGTTGTACCTGTGGGGCTGTAGTGGGTGCCCAGATGTCCTTAGGACTTATCTTTGGAAGACAGAAAGCCAAAGGAAAAGAAGTTGAAAAAACCATGGAACTATCTAAAGAGATTCATGATATATTCAAAAATGATAATAAAACTCTGTGTTGCCGGATACTAACAAAGGATATGAAACTCGGTTCTAAGGTTCATATGACACAATGCGTGAAATTTACAGGGGATATGACAGAAGCTGCAGCAAAAATAATAGCAAGAGAGCTGTCTATAGAAACTGAAGAAGGGATCATAGAGCCGATAAAGAAAAAACAATTATTTAGTAAATTTTTCAGAAAGTAAAGATTCTCAGATCTATTATAATTAAATATCCATTTCTATTCTTATTATTAATTGAGTACAAAGAGTATCTTTAACATAATCATTAGGTGAACTAGTAGCAATCTTCACAGAGAAGAAAGAATAAAAATTATAAAATTTATAATTGATCAGTTTGAGAAGTGGGGTAGAAATTATGAAAAAAGAATTATTCAGACGACTTCCAAAGGTAGATGACATAATAAAAATAGATGAAATCATTGAATTGTCTAAAAAAATAGATTATTTTAACTTTACTGAAGGAATAAGAGAGGGCATAGACCATTACAGACAAGGAATAAAAAAGGGTAGTATAACTGCGTTTCAGTCAGCAGATGTCATAAGAGATATAAGAAATATTCTAGAAGAAAAATCCCGAATGAATCTAAGAAATGTAATAAATGCCACAGGGACGGTGGTACATACAAATCTTGGAAGATCACTGATTTCTGAAAAGGCAGCTAAAAATGTCTCGGAAGTAATTACATCATATAATAATCTGGAATATAACCTTGACTCCGGAGATAGAGGAAGCAGGTATGATCATATAGAGGACCTCATCTGCAGTGTGACAGGTGCAGAAGCAGCAGTCCTTACAAATAACAATGCAGCAGCAGTAATGCTCGTTCTAAATGAGTTTGCAAAAAACGGAGAAGCTATCGTATCTAGAGGTGAACTGGTAGAGATAGGTGGTTCTTTCAGAGTCCCCGATGTAATGAAGATGTCAGGAACAAAACTTGTGGAGGTAGGGACCACAAACAGAACCCATCCAAAGGATTACAGAGAGGCAATAACAGAAGCCACCTCTATGCTCCTTAAGATCCATACATCCAACTATAAGATAGTAGGTTTTACTAAGGAAGTAACAAATAAAGAACTTGCTGAAATAGGAAGAGAAAATAATATTCTCACAATGGAAGACCTTGGAAGCGGAGTACTGGTGGACTTTGGTAAGTACGGATTAAAAAAAGAACCTACAGTACAGGAAAGTATAGCCTCAGGTATGGACATTATAACCTTTAGCGGAGATAAGCTTCTGGGAGGACCCCAGGCAGGGATAATAGTAGGAAAGAAAGAGTATATAGATAGATTAAAGAAAAATCAGCTGTTAAGAGCTTTGAGAGTCAGTAAGATGACACTGGCGGCCCTGGAACCCACTCTGAGATACTATCTGGATGAAAGAGAAGCCGTGAAGGAGATCCCTACACTTAAGATGATATTAGAGGATCCTGTTAAATCAAGAGAGAGATCTGAAAAGTTACTTGAACTCCTTCAGAAAAATGGCGTAAAAGTATCCCTTGTAGACACTGAAGCGGCAATAGGAGGAGGTTCTATGCCTGGGGAAACAATAAAAAGTTACGGTGTAGCTATAGATGGTAATCCGCTAGAACTAGAGAGAGAATTCAGACTGGGGATACCTCATATTATAGGTATGATAAGAAATAACAGATTTATACTGGATACCAAAGCCATGAAGTATAGCGAGCTCAATATAGTTGCCAGTAGAGCTGCAGCTGTTCTTAAAAAAAGCTCGGATAAATAGATTTTTCAAAGAGGTGAAGATATGAGAAATATTGTAATTGGTACAGCAGGTCATATAGACCATGGTAAAACAACCCTTATAAGAAACCTCACAGGGGTAGACACAGATACC
>NZ_JBFHGC010000273.1:0-3843 GCF_041583315.1 Ilyobacter sp.
AAAGTGGCCAGAGATTATTTTTCCTATGAAGCTTCCAAGTACTCCTTTACAAAGACAATGAATCAGATATACAATACTGGGAAGAAAAAAAAGAAGAAAACCGGTAGTTACAATCAGCTTATAAATTATCTGAAAAATATAAAATACGAAAGCTACAAAGATGTGGAAAGACTCGTAGTGGAAGAGCTTATAGAAAGACACATAAATCTCTTTAAAAAAGGTAATGATTATTTTTTAAGAATGATAGATGTTTTTTCAAGGGGCCAGCAGGGTACTGTGAATCTCAGACTGAGACATGAGGAACTAGAACATAGCAGCTTGTGGAAGGATCTGAAAGAGGCTGAAGAGGATCTTGTGATCGAATATAATTCTTATATGAAAAGGCTGAGAAGCCTTATAAGAGTAATAAAAGAAGCTGACGATGAAACAGGAGTAATCAATGATTTTATAAAGTATATCGACAGGTTAGAAGCTTTTTTTACAAATTTTAAGTTTATAAATGAGATGGATGACAGCAACTTTATATACTGGATATCAGTAAACGGAAAGAAGAGTAATGCCAAGCTCGTGGCGACGCCTCTAAAAATAAATGATGAGCTGGATAAAAGCCTGTATCTCAATCTAGAGCATATAGTCTTTACCTCAGCCACTATAGCTATAGGAAGTGATTTTCACTATTTTAAAAACTCCATAGGGCTCCATGAGGAGACACTAGATGCTGTCATACATTCACCTTTTGACTATGACAGACAGATGAAGGTTTATATACCAAAAGATATTCCTCTCCCTTCAGAGAAAAATTTTACCTTTGAGATAAAAGATTTTCTGAAGGAGCTGGTAAGAAGGGCTAAAGGAAATACATTTATACTGTTCACCTCTTACTCAACACTGAATTATATGTATTATATGTTGAAAGACGAGCTGGAAGAAGAGGGTTTTGACCTCTTTATACAGGGAATGGCACCTAGAAATAAACTGGTGAAGATGTATAAGATGAGCCAAAAGCCTGTACTCTTTGGGACAGATTCCTTCTGGGAAGGGGTAGATGTAAAAGGAGAGAAACTAAGCTCCGTAATAATAGTGAAGCTTCCCTTCAAGGTTCCGAGCGATCCGGTGGTGGAAGCAATCATAGAAAATCTTAACAATGAAGGTAAAAATGCATTTTTGGAGTATCAAATTCCAGAGTCCATAATAAAATTTAAACAGGGAATAGGAAGACTCATAAGAAGCAGAGATGACAGGGGTATAATTACCATTTTGGATACCAGAATTGTTAAAAAGAGATACGGGAAACTGTTTTTAAATGCTATACCTACCAAAAATATATGCATAAAAACCAGAAGAGAGATTCTCAATTAATTTATAAAAAAGCCATTTATCTGGTTGGGAAAATTAGGAGTGTGTGTCTCATGAAAAAAATTGAAATTTTCGGCAGAAGACTTATTTTTAAGCTGGAAAAGAAAAAGGAAGAGGAAAGGGAATATAACGTAAATTATGATGAAGTTATAGGAGAAAAACTTATTTATCTTATAATTCTCATATCTGTAATAGTCCTCAGTTCCAAAGCTTTTTTATTTACTAGTACCCTCAATGTAGGGGATATAGTGACAAAGGATATAATTGCTCCAAGATCAATACGTTATAATGACAGACCGGCAAAGGAAAAGCTGGTGGATGAGGTTATAAATTCATCTGAGAGAGAGTATATCTATATACCGGAATCAGAGAAGCTGTCTATTCAAAAAGTAAATAAATTTTATACTTTATTGATCAGCCTCAAAGGACCCAACAGAAGGGATATAGATATAGAGGAATTTAAGCGTAGAACAGATACCGGGATTTCTGAAAGTCTCTTAGAACAGCTAAAACAGGAAAAAATAGAGGTTCTGAACAAAAGCAGAGAAGATATAACAAATGTCTTAAAAAAAATATACGAAATAGGTATCACAAAAGAGATGAAGCTCATAAACACAACGGCAACCTTAGAAGAATTTGAGGTAGGGCTGAGCCTAGAGGACAAAATAATTCTAAGATATTTTCTGGCACCAAATTATGTCTACGACGCAGAAGCTACTAGAAAGCTCATAGAGAGCAAGGTAGCTCAGATAGACGATGTGATCGTAGAGGTAAAAGGCGGCAGTGTAATAGCCAAAAAAGGAGAAATACTTACAGAGTCCCAGATAAGTGCCCTGAGGGAGTACGGACTTTACAGCGGCGAAAGAAATGCAATTTTCATAATAGCAAATATAATTTATCTCGGAATACTGTCTGTTGTGTTTTATTATGTTTCCAAGAGGTATTTAAAACCTGAAATTCTAAACAGAAATAAGTACAGAAGTGCATTTCTTATATTAGCTTTTACATTTTTATCTTTAAGATTTATAAAACCGAATTTTTTGTATTTGCTTCCCTTGGATGCTGTGTTTTTTCTTCTGGGGATACTCATAGACACAAAATTTGCAGCTATAATGGGAGCCTTTGTACTACTGTATTCTATGCCTATGGTGAATTTTGACCAAGGGTTCTTTGTGACATACAGTGTGGCATTTCTGCTGTCCACATATCTCATGAATAATATAAAAAACAGGACGACACTCATAAATGCAGGAGTGCAGCTAGGTGTCACAAAACTTCTGCTGGTGATTCTGATAAATATGTTTTTGAGAGAGGAAGCGGTATATACTATCATTAAAGGCGGAGAGATGCTTCTTTCAGGTGTATTTTCAGGTATGCTGACCATAGCTCTTCTTCCTTACTTTGAAAGAACGTTTAATATACTGACACCTTTTAAACTGATAGAATTGGGAGATCTTTCACATCCATTACTTAGAGAACTCTCTGTAAATGCTCCCGGAACATTTCACCACTCTATGCTTGTTGCCACTCTTTCAGAAAACGCAGCAGAAGCCATAGGGGCAAATGCAATATTCACCAGAGTAGCGTCATACTACCACGATATAGGTAAGATGAAGAGGCCAAATTTCTACGTTGAGAATCAGCAAGGTGGAACAAATCCCCATACAAAACTCACTCCATCAATGAGTAACCTTATAATAACCTCCCATACCCGTGACGGGGTGGAGATGGCCAAAGAGTATGGTATCCCAAGAGAGATAAGGGATATAATGGTGGAGCATCAGGGAACCACGTTACTGGCTTATTTTTACAATAAGGCCAAAAAAGGAAATCCCACTGTGCAGGAGGAGGACTTTAGATACTCAGGTCCTAAGCCTAGGACAAAGGAGTCGGCCATAATAATGCTGGCAGATTCTATAGAGGCTGCAGTGAGGTCTCTAGATGAGAAAACTCCAATAACCATAGAAAAAATGATAAGGAAAATAATAAGCAGTAAGATAGAAGATAACCAGCTTTCTGAAGCAAATCTTACATTTAAAGAGATAGAGATTATAATAAAAACCTTTACTAAGGTGCTCATGGGTATACATCATGTGAGAATAAAATATCCAGGTCAAAAATAGAAAGACGGGATTAAGTCCCGTCTTTCTTAATTTTTTTTTTGATATTGGAAGTTTTTCTCGGGAAATTTGGTATAATTCAGATATGAAAAAAATTGAAGGAAAGGAAGGAGAAAAATGGAATTAGTACTTGAAATCGGAAATGAGACAGAGGGTTATGATGAAAAGATAAATATTGAAAAGATGGAAGAGTATATAAAGGTCCTGCTGGAAGAGGAATATCCAGAGGCCAAAAAGCCCGTCTATGTGTCAATTCTTCTTACAGACAATGAAAATATACAGGTCGTAAACAGGGATTACAGAGGTAAAGACTCTCCTACAGACGTAATATCCTTTGCCTATCATGAGACAGATTTTGATATAGGAC
>NZ_JBFHGC010000274.1:0-3839 GCF_041583315.1 Ilyobacter sp.
CATGGATGAGCTCTTCGTTCCCATGCTCTACACCTCACTCACTACCTGTGTGGGATTTGCATCTCTTGCATTGACCCCTATACCGCCTGTCAGGATTTTCGGGCTCTTTGTTGCCTTCGGTATAGGTGTGGCGTGGATACTCACTGTCACCTTCATCCCAGCCTATATAATTTTGTTTATAAAAGAGGAATCCTTATCAGATTTCGGTGAATCCTTGGATTCAAAAGCGGGGTTTATCGACAGAGTTCTTAAGAAAAACAGTGATTTCACCTTTAAAAACTCCAATAAAATAATCGCTGCAACCTGTATCCTCATAATGATTTCTGTTTACGGCATCAGCAAGATAGTCATAAATGATAATCCTGTCATCTGGTTTGAAAAAAATCATGAAATCAGAGAGGCAGACAGAGTTTTAAACAGACATTTTGCCGGGACATACATGGCATATCTGATTTTGGAAAGGGACTACACAGAAGAGGATATAAAAAATTCCCTGGAAAAAACCCTGCTTCTTTTTGATGAGTATAGAGGGGAGCTCGGAGAAGCCCTCTACAGAGATTTAAAAAACTCTGCAGACTCTGTCTACAGGACAATGACAGAGTCTCAAGACTATTCCGTCCAGGAGTATTACTCCATGGTAAAGGATCAGGCAGAGCTGTCTATGGACGAGTATGATTCCTTTGCCTTAGAAGATGTCTATGACATTTTGGGAGATTACCATTCTGAAAGTCAGACATTTAAAAATCCAAAAATGCTGGAGTACGTCGACAGACTCTCTCAGCAGCTCGATACCAACCCAAATGTTGGTAAGAGCAACAGCATAATACAGATTGTAAAAAAAGTCTACCAGGAGCTTCTGGGAGGCCGAGAGGAGGACTTTAGGATTCCAGATACAGCATCAGGTGTGGCCCAGTCTCTTTTATCATTTCAAAACAGCCATACCCCTCAGATGCTGTGGCACTTTGTGACTCCCGACTATGAAAAGGGGAATATATGGGTACAGCTGAAAAACGGTGATAACAAAAGTATGCAGGAGGTGACTGACAGTATAGAGGTGTGGATGGAGAAAAACAACTCTCCTGTAAAAATAAAACATAACTGGGCGGGTCTTACATACGTCAATGTAATATGGCAAAATGAGATGGTTCGTGGAATGCTGAACTCCCTAATGGGATCCTTTATAGTAGTTTTTCTAATGATGGCATTTCTTTTTAAATCACCTTTATGGGGAATTCTCAGTATGATACCTCTAAGTGTCACTGTCTTATTTTCCTATGGTCTCATCGGGTTGATCGGAAAGAGCTATGATATGCCTGTGGCAGTGCTCTCATCTCTGACTCTCGGACTTTCGGTGGATTTTGCTATACATTTTATCGAAAGAGCCCGTGAAATATATTCTGAGGAGAAGGATTGGAAAACTACCCTGGATAAGATGCATGAAAAACCTGCGAGAGCAGTGGTAAAAAATGCCATAATCATATCTGTTGCATTTTTACCGCTTTTACTGGCTCCACTGGTTCCGTATAAAACTGTGGGTATTTTAATTTCTGCCATTTTGATGGTTTCTTCCATAGCCACTTTCATAATTTTACCTGCACTTATAAAACCCCTTAAGGAAAGATTATTTCCATAAAATAATAATACATAATTTTTAAACTAAAATATAAAATTGATAGTCAAATGTAGGCGTAAAAAAGTAATATTCTATTTTCTTAAAAAATAACGGAGGTGTAAAAATGATGACAAAAAAATTATTAGCAGCAGCATTGTTAATAACATCGCTAGCAGCTTGTCAGAGTACAAACCCATATACAAGAGAGGAACAATTTAATAAAACCAGTAAATACGCTGTAGGAGGAGCCGTAGTAGGTGCTGTTGCAGGTCAGGTTATAGGTAAGGATACAGAGGGTACTCTTAAAGGTGCTGCCGCAGGTACAGCCCTAGGAGCTGGTCTTGGGTACTACTTCGACAGACAGGAAGCAGCACTGAGGCAGGAGCTTGAAAGAACAGGAGTTAGTCTTAGAAGAACTGCTGACAATACTCTAGAACTTGTAATGCCTGGAAGCCTTACATTCAGAACAGGAAGTTCTGACGTCAACAGCGGATTCTATGATGTCTTGGATTCTGTTGCAAAAATTCTTGTAGAATACAAAGATACTACAATCTTCGTATCGGGGCATACTGATAATACAGGTTCTCTTGCTACAAACCAAAGACTTTCACAGGATAGAGCCAGCAGTGTAGCTAGATATCTTTCTTCTAGAGGAGTTCTTTCTTCTAGAATATCTTCTAGAGGATTTGACTACCAGTTCCCTATCGCTTCAAATGCAACTGCAGCAGGAAGAGAGCAAAACAGAAGGGTAGAAATAGAAATCACAGGAAATTCTAAATAATAATAGTTTAAAAGCCCCTATACACTGAGTGTATAGGGGCTTTTTTTATGCCTTTGCAGACTCTTTCTTTACTTTTATTTTTGAAAACATAAAAATTGAAACGAATAGAGCCACTCCGGTGATATCCGTATACAAGCCAGGCTTGATTAGAAGCAGTGCCGCTGTAAGAAGTAAAACTCTTTCCAGTATTCTCAGGTTCCTGTTTAAATAACCCTCTACCGATGCACCCAGTGCCATTACTCCCACAGAAGCCGTTATCACCACCAGTATTGTTTTCATAGGGGTGGTATTTATCAGCAGAAGTGAGGGAGAATACACAAATACATACGGAACTATGAAACCTGCCAGGGCAAGCTTCACAGCCTCAAACCCCGTTTTTGATGGGCTTCCTCCTGCTATACCAGCACCTGCAAAAGCTGCCAGTGCAACTGGAGGTGTGAGATTGGCCAGCATTCCAAAGTAAAATACAAACATATGAGATACAAGGTGTGGCACTCCCATTTTATACAATGCAGGAGCCGCCATTGTCGCAGTTATTATATATGCCGGGATTGACGGAAGACCCATTCCAAGAACTATACAGGCAATCATTGTCAATACCAGAGTTAAAAACAGTTTACCTTTTCCTAAAAACAGAATTGCACCTGCAAGCTTCAGTCCGAATCCTGTCTGGGTTGCTACTCCTATTATCAGACCTACCACAGCACAGGACATAGCCACTCCTAGAGCAGTACGTGCACCGCTTTCCAGTGAATCTATTATATCCTTAAAACTCATTCTTGTCTCTTTCTTTAGACCACTTGCAACTATTGTCAGTAGAATTGACCAAAATGCAGCGTAAATAGGCGTCTTTCCGCTCAAAAGAAAATAAAGCAGTCCGAACAACGGCAGTAAAAGATGCCCCTTTTCCTTAAGTACCAATCCGGCCTTGGGAAGCTGATCTTTTGGAAGACCATTAAGCCCTCTCTTACAGGCTCTTAGGTGTATTATCACTATTACTCCTAGATAGTATAAAAGAGCTGGAATAACAGCTGATTTTGCTATGGTAATATATTTTACTCCCAAATACTCTGCCATGATAAATGCAGTGGCTCCCATAACTGGAGGAAGTATCTGACCCCCACAGGAAGCTGCAGCCTCTACTCCTCCTGCAAATTCTTTGTTATAACCAATTTTCTTCATCAGAGGTATAGTAAATGCACCGGTAGTTACAACATTGGCTATGGCACTACCATTTATCGACCCCAAAAATCCACTTGAGATTACTGCAACCTTTGCAGGTCCACCTTTCCCAGATCCTGCAAGGGCCATGGAAAGGTCGTTGAAGAACTGCCCCATTCCTGATTTTTGCAGAAAAGCTCCGAATAAAACAAATAGAAATATATAGGTAGAAGAAACCCCTATAGCTATTCCGTATATCCCCTCTGTAGAAAGATACATATAGTC
>NZ_JBFHGC010000275.1:0-3838 GCF_041583315.1 Ilyobacter sp.
AGGGAAAGTATAAGAGTATGTATAAAAGACCCTACACTGATTATTGTTTCCTCAATTCTATAATGGATGATAGAGGAATATTAGTAAAGTTTCCAAATGAAAATATAATGTCTAGAGCATTTACTAAGGTTGGGACAGCTAAAAAATCTCAAGGAAACAGTTTTCGTAAAGGAATTACTATAGATGTCCACGATAAAGAATTAATGGATGAGTATATCGCCCTTAAAGACTTAGGAGATGAGATAGCCCGATTTAAGAAAGAGAGAATAGATGTATTCAAAAACTTAGTTAACAGGAGAAAAAAAGCTCTGAATACTAAAAAGAAGAAATACGATAATAAGTCTGAGGAATTTAAAATACTAGGTAAAAGAGAAAAAGAGATAAAAGCTTTAGAAAAGTCAACAAACGATAGATTTAAAGAATATACTGATAAAAATTATACGAATGAGATAGCTAAGTATGGAAGCCTAACTACTTCCATAAAGTATTATGAGATATTAGCGGATATAGAATTAGTACTGCATATCGAGGCTGACAAAGATGTGATGGAAGACATAAGAGAGAACATATACAACCTAAAAGCTATAGGTAGAAGTGAGGATAATGTAGAGCTAATAGGTGAGGCTAGTATAATTGAATTAAATAAAAAGAAGATAAAACTTAAAAATATTTATTCATCATATATAAAAAGAGAAGTAATAGAAGAAAAGATGATTCTACTGGGTTCAGGAAATAATGAAAGTATAACATCTAGAGGCACAAGGTATCTATTAAATAAAAATTATAAAATTGTAGATGGTCAAAGGATATTCAATAAGGTAAATGTACTTTACACAGGAAACTATAAGACGTCATCAAAACAAGAAAATTATATAGATGATAGTGAAGAAAAAGAATTGATAGTAAGTTTTATTTAGAAACAATCTCTCCCTTCTTATGGTTTCTCCTAAAATTTAGAGAAACCATAGTGGTATTATTGGAATAAAAAAATATAATCTAACCTTTTAGGAAAAAATAATATATTTAGGGGTGGGCATGAATTTAAGTAAGTATATGGCAAAACCGGACAAAACACTGAGGGAACATACCAATGAATTACTGGTTCAATTAGATATATTAAAAGGATTAGGTTATATAAAAGATGATAAGATATATGAATTATCAAGGGTAGCGTGTGAGTACCATGATTATGGTAAGGTTAATCGATATTTCCAAGAAAGAGTAACTGGAAAAAGAAAAAAATTTAGTGCAGATATAGAAATAGGACATAATATACTTTCAGTAATGTTCTTGGACGAAGGTGAATATAAAAAAGAGGATTTTATGGTACTGTATAATGCAATATTAAATCATCATAACTATGTTAATAATATAGAAGTATTAGAAAATGAAGAAGAACTAATTGAAGATAACTTAGAAGGATTTGAAGATAATATATTTGAACCGTATGAAGATTTAGCAGAATTAAAAGATTATATAGATAAGGAGACAAAAGAACTGATACTTGTAAAGGGATTCCTTCATAGGTGTGATTATAGTGCAAGTGCCCAGGGGGAGCTAGAGGTAGAATATAAGAATGATTTTCTTGATAAGTCTTTAAATGGGCTACTTAGTAAGTGGATTGTAGATTGGGAAGCTAGAGGCAGGAAAAAAGAAAAGCCTAGTTGGAATAAATTACAAGAATATTGTAAGAAAAATACAGATAAAAATCTGATTGTTATAGCTCAAACAGGCATGGGTAAGACAGAGGCCGGTCTACATTGGATAGGGAATAATAAGGGATTCTTTGTATTGCCGTTAAGAACAGCTATAAATGCTATATATGAAAGGATAATTAAGGAGATACTTGATAATAAGGGCATAGAAGAAACGATAGCTCTGTCACATTCAGACAGCTTAATCCATTATCTGGAGAATAATAAAAAAGCGAAGAAAGAAAACAGAGAAGAAATAAGGGTTATGGATTATTATTCTCAAACTAGAAATTATGCCCAACCACTTAGTATAACTACACCAGATCAAATATTTGACTTTGTATTTAAATATCCATCATATGAGATGAAAGCAACAATTCTATCTTATTCTAAGATTGTGATAGATGAAATACAGATGTATTCACCAGATCTATTGTCTTATCTAATATATGGATTACACAGAATAAATAAACTAGGTGGAAAATTCTGTATATTAACAGCAACACTGGCTCCATTTATAAAAGATTTTATAGTGGATAAGGTAGGTCCAGTATTTCAAGATGCAACATTTGTAGATGATAGTAGAAGACATCATTTAAAGGTCATAGAAAACGAATTAGATGTAAAATTAATAAAAAAAAATTATGAGAAATATGGTAAAAAAATATTAATTGTATGTAATACCATTAGAAAAGCACAAGAAGTTTATAATAATCTTAGATATTTAAATGATGGAATAGCTACAGATGAAGAGAAGGTTGTAAATTTACTTCACTCAAAGTATACAAAGGAAGATAGAAATAAAAAAGAAAAGAAAATTATAAAATTTGGGGATACAGCTAATATAGATAATGGAATTTGGGTTGCAACTCAGGTTGTAGAGGCTAGTTTAGATATTGATTTTGACTATCTATATACTGAACTATCTGATATAAACGGCCTATTTCAAAGACTAGGTAGGTGCAATAGAAAGGGGGTAAAGAGTGTAGATAAAGTTAATTGCTATATATATACAAATATAGGTAGTAGATCACTTAAAACTTCGTCAAATAGTCGAGGGTTTATATATGAAGAAATATATAATCTTTCTAAAGATTTACTGTTAGAAAAGTTTAAAGAATCTAGAATTATAACTGAAAAGGAAAAAGTTGATATTATAAATAGAACATTTACCACAGAAAATATAAAGGGAAAAGGAAGCTTTTATAGTGACTTTGTAAACTCATATAACCTAGTAGAAAATTTATATCCTGGAGAAATGGATAAGGGGAAAGTAAAAAGAGTGTTTAGGAATATACTGAGTAAAAGTGTTATACCAAAAGATGTCTATGAAATCAATAAAGTATCTATAAAAGAAAAACTTAGGGAGATAGAAGAAAGTAAAAATTATCTAGAAAAGATGCAGAAAATAGAGTGGATAAAAAAGTTTAGTGTATCTCTACAACTCTATGAAATAGATAAGTATAATGAAAAAATTAAGTTAGGGAAATATGAAGAACTAGAAATAGCAGATATTCTCTATGATAAAGAGTATGGAGTGAGAAAAAAACCTAAGTCAGGAATAGAACAAGAATCAAATATCTTTTAAAACTGTCGACATCTGATAGTGTTATAGACCAACGAGGTAGACAGTTCCTTTCTAGATACTATTATTTCTATGCTTTGTTACGGCATTAAAAGAATTATAATATCCTAGAAAGGTAAAAAATTGAATTTTTAGTTAGTTCGACAAAAATACCTCTTGTAAACGAATGGCAATAGGGATATTATCATAACGGGTAATAATCTAACCTTTGAGGAATTTAAATGTGATACCGCATCTAAACAGTTATATCGATAAAAAAGTAATAATCTAACCTTTGAGGAATTTAAATATTAATCAAGCATTAGAGCATAATAACGGTGATATTTCGTAATAATCTAACCTTTGAGGAATTTAAATACTTATCCATAGCACTTGGTAAGCTCGGTAAAAAAGTAATAATCTAACCTTTGAGGAATTTAAATATGATAGGGATTGACAGGATCATAATAAATAATTTTAGTAATAATCTAACCTTTGAGGAATTTAAATGAAATTGTATTTATTTTAGGGTTATTTTTTATTGTCGTAATAATCTAACCTTTGAGGAATTTAAATGTGA
>NZ_JBFHGC010000276.1:0-3827 GCF_041583315.1 Ilyobacter sp.
GACTGAACTATCCTCTCTAGGTCTTTCAGCATCTCTGGGTCTGTTACAGATTTTTCAAAACCTTCCAGGATATAAAACATCCCTTTTCCGCCAGCATCTACAACCCCGGCTTCTTTCAGCTTAGGAAGCAGATTCGGGGTCTCCTCCACAGACTGAGCAGCTACATTTTTAAGGTGAGCCAGGAAAAGTATAAAGTCATCTTTAGGTCCAGTGTATTTTTCAGCCTCTTCAGATACTTCCCTTATTACCGTAAGTATGGTTCCTTCTACAGGCTCTGTTACTGACTGATAGGCTTTTTCTTTTGCTTTTCTAAAAGCCACTACTGCATCATCTACAGTGACATTTTCCGTATGGGATACTCCAGATAAAAACCCTTGTATTATCTGCGAAAGAATAGTTCCTGAATTTCCTCTGGCCCCTAAAAGTATAGCTTCTGACACAATTTCACAAAACTCTTCCATATCCGGTTCATGATTCAGTTTTACCAGTTCATTTTCCACAGCTTGAAGGGTCATTGACATATTAGTCCCTGTATCCCCGTCTGGTACAGGATATACATTTAGATCATTCAATACGTCAGCATATTTAGAGAGCCATCTGCTAGATGCAATAAATAATTTTGTGAGCCTCTGTACATTAAGAACTTTTACTTCAATTTTCATAGTATCTCCTCCACAGCCTCTTTATTTTTTGCTTCTGTAGTCATTTAGAATTTTTTCCCAGATTCCGTTCTCTCTCAGAATATATTCTACAAACTCTCTTACAGCACCTTTTCCTCCTTTAGAGGAAGCTCTGAAGTCAACCATTTGCAGTATGTCATTTGAGGAATCTGAGGGAGCCCCTGTCATTCCTGCCCTCATTATAGCCGGGATATCGTTTATATCGTCTCCCATATATGCTGCTTCTTCGTAGGCGAGTCCATTTTTTTCCAGTATTTCATCCAGAACTTTTATCTTGTTTGACACTTTCTGATATATCTCTTCTATTCCCAGTTCCTGGGCTCTTGTCTTCACTATCTGAGAGTTTTTACCTGTCACGATGGCAAACTTCATTCCGTATTTTATACCCTGAGCTATGGCCATTCCGTCTTTTGCGTTAAAGGCCTTGGTTTCTACTCCGTTATTATCTATGTATAGTTTGCCGTCAGTCAGAGTCCCGTCTACATCAAGCACGATTATTTTTATTTTTCTGGCTTTTTCACGCATTTTATCTCCTTATATGTTCAGTAGGTACTTAAAAAGTGGGAGGTGTTACCACCCATAGAGCTCTGGCTACTTTGTCCCCGTTATTTACAAATCTGTGTTTTTGGCTGGATTTAAAATAAAGGCTGTCTCCTTCATTAAGTGAATGTATCGTATCATTTATATATATCTCCAAGGTTCCCTCTAGTATAAAGATAAATTCTTCTCCAGGATGTGTATAATAGTCTCTTCCGCTTTCTCCTCCTGGATATATCTCATAAAGAATAGGTTCCATGTTTTTCTCAATATCCGAAGATGTAAGCAGTGATATCTTTGTGTTAGAGTCTATACTTTCTATAAAGTGTCTTTCGTCTTTTCTGATTATATCGGTATTTTTCTTCACTTCATCATCTTCTATTAGATAACTTACCCTCACATCAAGGCAGTTAGCTATTTTTTTAAGATTTTCTATGGATGGAGAGGCTTTTCCCTGCTCTATCTGAGACAAAAAACTTGCTGACAAGTCCACTCTTCCTGCCAAATCTCTCAGTGATAATCCTTTTTCATTTCTATTTTTTTTTATTCTTTCTCCTAATGACATTAATATTCCACCCTCTTTTCAAGCATTTTAAGTAATTTAAACAAAGCGGTCATAGATGAATATTTTCTTATTCTTTCTCTATCACCTTTAAATTCATATTTTTTTATATGGTATTCATCTAAAATACGAACCCCTATATACACTGTCCCCACAGGTTTATCCTTAGTCCCGCCTTCAGGTCCTGCTATTCCTGTTGTGGCTATAGCCACGTCTCCTTCTAGTCCTGCCAGCATTTCCATGGCAGTTTCATGGCTTACGGCGCCGTAAACTTTTAGTGTTTCCGGACTTACTCCCAGCCTCTTTATCTTAGAATCATTACTGTAGCATACTATCCCTTCAAAAAACACCTTGGAAACACCTGAGACTTCCACGAGCATCGAAGCTATCTGGCCTCCAGTACAAGATTCTGCAAGAGAAATATTATAATCTAGTGTTTTTAGATGAGACACTACGCTGTCCTGAATCCTTTTTCCATCCTCACCTATTACATTATGACCTATTTCATTATATATTTTTTCTACTATTTTTTCTACTAGATTTTTTGAGCTCTCCTTTGTCTGAAGCCTTACTATTATTCCATAGTCCTTTACCAGAAACTCATAAAAAATCTCTTTTTCATCAAAAAAGTTCTTTATTTTTTTTTCCAGATGGGATTCAGGTATCCCCCAGACCAGGATATCTTTTATATAGATCTCATCTTCCAGATTGTTTTCTTTTGCATAATAATCCATAAATTTTGGGAATAGATTATAAAGCTCCCTGGGTATCCCTGGAAAAGCTGCTATCCCATCTATATATATTCCCGGAGCCATTCCTGCTCCGTTTCCAAAGCTTACTGCTCCTTCTGGCTTTTCTACCTCTTTTACATTATTCTCCAGAAGTTCTATTCCTCTGCTCTTAAATTTTTCCTTAAGTTCTTCATACTCTTCCGGGTCCACCATCAGCTTTTTACCCAGATACTTGGCTTTGGCTTCTTTGGTCAGGTCATCCATTGTAGGTCCTAGTCCCCCTGACATTATTATGAGGTCACTCTGGCTTTTCCCAAATTCAATAGCCTTTATTATCTCTTCTATATTGTCCCCAACGGTGATCTTAGATCCTATTTCAATGCCATATTTATTTAGTTCTTCTGCCATAAACAGGCTGTTTGTGTCCACTGTCATTCCGCTCAAAAGCTCTGTTCCTACCAAAATAATAAATGCTTTCATAAACTTACTCCGCCTTTACTAAAAGAAAATAGTCCAGATGCATACCATGATAAAGTTTCCGATTATTCCCGCCAAAAAGTCATCCAAAACAACACCTACACCATGTCCAAACATCTGAGACTTATATATAGGTCCTATTTTTGTTATATCCAGTATTCTGAAAATAACAAACCCTAGGAATATTGCCAATATATTCTGGACTACTCCTACTGGATTTATTAGAAACAGTGTCGTCAGAAATCCCAGCACCTCGTCTATTACTACATTTTGAGGATCTTTCTCCCTGTATATCTCCCTCTCGCATATATCCGACACATAGACTGCCACTGCAAAAAGTGTAATCAGAAACATAAAATAAAATGAGTTGTAGACCATGTTATTTGGAAAAAATCTTCTGATAAATGTGAGTCCTATGAATATCGGTATTCCTCCCAGGGTTCCAAAGGTTCCCGGGGCTTTAGGCAGATCCCCCAGCCCAAAACATGTGGCCAGATTTTTTACTGTTTTCTTCTTCATCTATTTCACTCCTTAGTAAACTCCTCTTTGAAAATTATAAGGATTATACTCTCCTGTTTTAGTTTTTAAGGAATACAAAATTTCCTCTGTTTCTTCTTCTGATTCATCTGTAAAAGAAAGTACCAGCTCATCTACTCCAGCATCTAGAAGTTCATCTAATTTAGGTATAAGGTTCATTGGCTTTTCCAGATAGAGTTCACTGTTTCCCTGAGAATTTATAACTATCTCAAACTCATCCCCCTGCTCATTTTTTAGAAGAGTTTTCTCTTCTTGAAAAAGCGGTATATCTACAAACATCCCCTTTAGTTTACCGTATATAAC
>NZ_JBFHGC010000277.1:0-3823 GCF_041583315.1 Ilyobacter sp.
ATCAAAGCTTACACAGCTTAATATTCACACTGGATTATTATAGATGGTAACTCTTAAGTATTTTTTAAGAGTTACCATTTTTTTAGCTGTATGCTATTTTATAAACACTTTATTATATAGGTTAATGAATATTTTTAAGGTTAAAATAAAAAATACTTCCTTAGTTAGAGGGAGTACTCTAAAATCTATCTTTTATTAATCAGAGATTAAAAAATCTCATAAGCTCTTTTTCATTGATAATAAGCTTTGTCTACTATCACAAAATTTCACAAAAAGAAAGCCGGAGCAAAGCTCCGGCATCTGAAAATCTATTCAACTGTAACAGATTTTGCAAGGTTTCTCGGTTTATCAACGTCGATTCCTCTCATTGCTGATACATGGTAAGCAAGAAGTTGAAGAGGAACAATTGCAGTTATTCCAGCAATCAGATCGTCTGATTCAGGTATATAAATAACTTCATCAGAAATTTCCTCTACCACTCTGTTATTTTCTTGAGTAACACATATTACATATGCACCTCTGGCCTTTACCTCTTTTATATTAGAGATAGATTTTTCAAAAAGATCAGACTGAGTCGTTATGGCAACTACAGGGATATCATCCTCTATAAGAGCTATCGTACCGTGCTTCAGTTCCCCAGAAGCAAATGCTTCTGTATGCATATAAGCAACTTCCTTCATTTTTAGAGAAGCTTCTGTTGCCACACTATAATCAAGTCCTCTTCCTAAATAGAAACCTTGAGTACAGTCCTTTATCTTTTCAGCAATAGCCTTTATTTTATCTTCCTGAGCAATTATTCTTTCGATTTTTTCAGGGATCTCAATAAGACCGTTTAATATATTTGCATACTCTTCGTCAGAGATTATTTCTTTTATTTTAGCTATATAAAGAGATAGCATGTAGAAAACTGTAACCTGAGTTGTATAAGCTTTTGTAGAAGCAACAGCTATTTCCGGACCTGCCCATGTATAGATTACATTGTCTGCCTCTCTTGCTATTGACGCCCCTATAACATTTGTTATTGCTAATGTCTTTGCACCTTTTGATTTTGCCTCACGAAGAGCCGCTAATGTATCCAGAGTCTCTCCAGACTGACTTACCAGTATAACCAGCGTAGTCTCGTCCATGAAAGGATCAGAGTATCTGAATTCTGATGCTATGTCAGCATCTGCTTTTATTTTAGCTATCTTCTGAAGTGCAAATTTACCCTGAAGTCCTGCATTATAAGCAGTTCCGCACGCTATAATATAGATATCTTTTATTGCCTTAAGTTCTTCCTTACCAAGGTTGATATCGTCAAAATGAATAAGATTATTTTCATCTACTCTTCTCTTTATAGTTTCTCTGATTCCCTCTGGCTGTTCATTTATCTCTTTAAGCATGAAATGAGGGTATCCTGCTTTAGTAGCCTGCTCTAAAGACCATTCGATTGTAACTCTTTCTTTTTTTATCTCATTTTTATCTATATCAAAAATCTCTACAGAATCTTTTTTTACAATACCTATCTCTCCGTTTTCAAGAAAATATACATCTTTAGTATATTTCAGAAGAGCAGGAACGTCAGAAGCTATGAAGTTTTCATCCTCTCCGAGTCCGATTACTAGAGGACTGTCTTTTCTGGCACAAAATACAGTATCAGGATATTTTGTATTTAATATTCCAAGGCCGTAAGATCCTTTTACTTTTTTCATAACTTTCTGAATAGTAGCAAAAAAGTCCTCTTCTGAATATAAGTCTAAAAGATGTGCCAATACCTCTGTATCTGTATCAGAAAGAAATTCATACCCTTTTTCGATTAACTCTTTTTTTATATCTATATAGTTCTCTATTATCCCGTTGTGAACTACTGAGATGCTTTCTACAGCATTTGAATGAGGATGAGAATTCTCATCTGACGGCTTACCGTGAGTAGCCCATCTTGTATGACCTATGGCCACATGTCCTTCTATAGGGTTCTTCTCTATATAATCTTGTAAAACTCTCAGCCTTCCCTGCTTCTTTTTTACAATTAGTTTGTCCCCTGTACTGACAGCAATACCTGCTGAGTCATATCCCCTATACTCTAGTCTGCTTAATCCGTCTAAAATAACTCCGCTTGCATCTCTGCCACCTACATAACCTACAATTCCACACATAACAATTTCCTCCTCTTTGACTGAAAGTATTCATTACTTCCGCCTGTATGAATTTTTTCACAACAAAAAGAGCCTTAAAACTCTTTTATTAAGAAGGAAATGTTACTGAAACGTCTTTTGTCCCAAAGATCACTCTTTGAATTTGTGACGTAACTAAGGTTGTAACCACCTTCGGAGCATCCGCCGAATTTTCGATAACTCCGTTCCTCGTCAGCTTATGATTTATAAGCTCTGGCGCTTTTTTTATTTTTATTTCCTTCTGTTGCTTTTATATAGTATATATAATAAATACATACTACCTAATTATTGTATCAGAAAAAAAACTTAATTACAATTTAATTCTTTCATAGTCTTTTAAAACAATTTTTTCAAAAAAAAGTGAAATAATTTGTTATTGTTTCGATTTAGTCAAAATAGTACAATATATAAACAATGTAAGGTGAGGCGGTCTTTTTATGGAGTTGAGATTAAAAAAATTTCCAGAATTTATAAGTCATATAATTGTAGAAAATATACCGCTTTTTATAGTCATGGGAATGTTGAATTTCTTTGATTTAGGGGACTTCAAATTATTTTTATCCGGAGTCATTATGCCTTTCTTGATTTCCTATACCTCAGGCTCCATGATTGAAAAAAAATACGGAGGCATAACCGCTGTTATAGTAATGGGAGGAGTCTTATCCCAGTATAAGGTTGAAAGTCTTTTAGAGCCTATTTTTATAGGTGCTTTAGCAGGATTTGCTATTAAAAAATACCATAGTTTTTTAAAAAAATATAAATTTCCAGGCTACGAAATGCTTCTCAATAATCTTGGGGTTGCATTTATAGGATTAGGGCTTATAATTATCATAAACAAGGGACTTCCTCTCTATGAAAAATCCCAGGCTGGTTTCTATGAAAATATAATTTCTAAAATTTTCAAGACCGGCTACCTTCCGTTATATTCTATAATAATAGAGCCTGCAAAAGTTCTATTTATGAATAACTTCATTAATCACGGTATTTTTTCAGTACTGGGGATTTCAGAGCTCAATGAAAAAGGAAAATCCATTTTTTTCCTGCTGGAAACAAATCCTGGACCTGGACTGGGTCTTCTTTTAGCTTATTTTTTCGGGAGAAGAGAAAAGGATAAAAAAAAGGAAACCCTGTCAAATATATTTATACATTCTATAGGGGGTATTCACGAGGTCTACTTTCCCTATGTCCTCAAAAATCTAAGAATGATTCTGCCTTTGATTTTAGGCGGAATGTCCGGTGTGTTTCTTTTCTCTGTTTTTGATTCCGGTCTCATGGGAATAGCATCTCCAGGGAGCCTGCTTCTGATTCTGGTGCTGGCACCACTCCAGGATAAGCTTCCACTGCTCATTGCCATATCGGTCTCTGCATCAGTGACTTTTTTTCTGTCCTTTATCATGATCAGACAGGAAAAAAATTCCAACGGTAAAAAAGAGGTCAGCGAAACAAAAGATATTCTTTTCAAAAATGAAATTAATGACTTTCAAAACAGGGAATATAAAAATATTTATATCGTATGTGATGCAGGTATGGGATCCAGTGCAATGGGGGCTACATTTTTGAGACGTAAACTAGAAAAAGCAGGTTTGACAAATATCAATGCAGCCAACTGTTCCATAGATAATATAAAATCAGAAAACCCGGATGTGATTATTGTTCACAGACAACTTGTA
>NZ_JBFHGC010000278.1:0-3803 GCF_041583315.1 Ilyobacter sp.
GACGGAACTAATTCTGTGTCAGTCAGTATTGATGATGAAGAGATAACTGACGAAGAAGGTATAACAATAGATGAGTCAACTTCAACGACAAATTATACAGGATTTAGATCTTGGGGGGATGCAGATGTGGAAGTTGAAAGTCTCAGTATTACCGAGATTTAAAGAAATACAAAATTAAGATAAGAGTTAGTCTTTAAAAGAAAGATTTGAATATTATTTTTAATTTTGCAGTTATTTCACAAAGAAAGTGAACACAATTATTAGATATGGAAATAAAATTAGAAATCTATGCAAAATTAGAAAACGGGACATATACAGGAGATGAATCGACTGAAATATGTGAAGAAGAATATTAATCTGAAACGGAAACAGAAGATTTAACTTCTTTAGGAAGCACTTTTGAAGAGATATCCTCAGCAATAATATCTTTAATGCAAACACTGGGATATGGAAGAACTTTGGGATATTATAGATATAAGCACGCTTCAAGTTATATAAATTATATTGCAATTTTTCTTTAATCAATCGAAAAATGTTGATGAGTCATAGATATCCCTTTTTAAAATTTAATCGAACATAAATTATATCAATGCCATATCTATGGTTCTCTTTTTTGTTGCAATTAATTATACAGTTCAAGAAGATGAAAGTAGATGAATTTCAAATTTATGGAACTCACTTATCTTTTCTTTAATAGAATTATACAGGTTATGCTAAGGTGGTATACTTGACATAAAACACGATCAGCTTATATACTGTATCCACGAAGTCTGATGTCAAAAATGCTTAAATTTGCATTTGTAAAATAAGGGGGATACTATGTACGGAGTGGGAATAGATATCGGTTCTACTGCAGCGAAGGTAGCTGTAATTAAAGATTCAGAGATAATATCTAAGTTTGTAATACCCAGCGGATGGAACAGCAAAGATACTGCCAAAGAAATTTATGAAAAGCTATCCGGCGAAGGAATCAATAAAAAAAATTCGAATATCGTTGCCACTGGTTATGGAAGAGTATCTGTACCTTATGCAGATAAGGTAATCACTGAGATTACATGTCACGGAAGGGGTGCCAGTCACTTCGTAGAGGGGGACTGTACCGTGGTTGATATTGGTGGTCAAGATACCAAAGTTATCTCTTTGGAAGGCGGAATGGTTGAAAATTTCACTATGAACGACAAGTGCTCGGCTGGTACAGGAAGATTTATAGAGGTAATGGCTAACAGTCTGGGAATTACTATAGAAGAGCTTATCAATCTGTCACAAGACGGAAGTGATACTGAAATCACATCTATGTGCACAGTATTTGCTGAATCAGAGGTTATAAGTCTTGTAGGAAGCGGCACTAAGAAGGAAGATATCGCTTATGGGATAGTAAATTCTGTCATTAAGAAGGTAAAGTCCTTGTGTACAAGGCACGGGAAAGCTGATATATACTTTCTAAGCGGAGGATTTTCAGGGAATGAACATATGCTGAAGAAGCTAGAGTATGAGCTGGAATCCAAGGTTTTATCACATGAAGATGGAAGATATACAGGTGCAATAGGAGCTGCCATTCTGGCAGAAAAAATAAAAAAGTAGTTAATTAACGACAATTACAATATTATAAAAAGCATAGTATTAATATTTTTAAGTAAGACAAATTTATTTGATTATATAAGGGGGAACGGAGATGAATAATCTACCAGAGATATTTGAAAGTTTTGGAGAGGCCAGAAGAAATGGTTTTTTAAAAGTAAAAGAATTTAAAGATAGAAAAGAAAATGTTGTGGGAACTTTTTGTACTTATACTCCAAAGGAGTTAATATATGCAGCGGGAGCACATCCGATCTCACTTTGCTCCGTGAGTGAGGAAACAATCCCTGAATCAGAAAAGCACCTTCCTAAGAATCTATGTCCACTGATTAAAGCGAGCTACGGGTTTGCCCTTACCGACAAATGTCCGTACATGTATTTTGCTGACATGGTGGTTGGAGAGACTACATGTGACGGAAAGAAAAAAATGTATGAACTGCTAGGAGAGGTCAAAGATACACACGTTATGCAGTTACCTCAAAATCAGAGCGAAGACGGGCTAGAGCTTTGGAAAAAGGAATTGAATAAACTTATTGAAAAACTGGAGGAAAAATTTTCTACCAAGATCACAAATAAATCTCTTAAGGAAGCCATTAAAAACTGTAATGAAGACAGAAGTCTTTTAAGAGAGTTTCATGAACTAGGGAGTTTAAAGCCTTCAGTTATCAAGGGATTTGATATATTTAATGTATTAAATGGTGCGAACTATACTTTTGATAAAACCGAGATGAGAGAAAATATAAGAAAAACTATCTCCAAAGTTAAAGCCAAGTATGAAAATGGGGAGTTTCTTCCGGAAGGGGCTAGAATTTTGATTACAGGATGTCCTATAGGGGGTGTGGCAGAGAAAGTAATAAAAGCTGTTGAAAACACAGGGGCTATCGTAGTAGCTTTGGAAAACTGTCAGGGATACAAGGAACTTCATGAAAATGTAGATGAAACTATGGATCCTGTAGAAGCTATCGCAAAAAAATATCTGAATATTCCTTGTTCAGTAATGACGCCAAACGACAAGAGAATGGAACTTCTTAAAGAGATGGTAGAGGTGTATCAAGTAGATGGTGTAATAGATATGACACTTCAGGCTTGCCATACCTATGCTATAGAAGCCCACAATATAAAGACTACACTTAATGGAGATAGAAAAACTCCGTATATGAACCTTGAGACAAACTACTCAACATCGGATGAAGGTCAGATAAAGACAAGGGTAGAAGCTTTTATTGAAATACTTTAGGAAGATATATAAAATTATATTAATTTGAGTTTGAATTTAAAGGGGATCGATTAGATCCCTTTTAACGTATAGTTTATGCTTTAAGACTGTCTAAAATGGCAGCATGGAAGTCGGAAAACAACGAAGAGTTTTCCTTTTAGGAGGTGGAAAGGATGAAAAATGCCATTTTTACAGAAGAAAGTACAATATCAGAAAAAATAAGGGTTAAATCAAAACCTGAAAAATGCCCTGTATGCGGATTCTATCCTGTGTCTACTATTTTATATGGTGACATTGGATATAGTCCGCAACTGTCAGAGCAGATGGAGAAAAGAGAGGTCGTTCTTGGCGGCTGCTCTATCTACCCGGACAAGCCCAGGTGGCAGTGCAGTAAGTGCGGGACAAAGTTTTATAAAGAGAGTCACGATTAATTCTGGGAATTTTGAAGGGTAAGAGATGTGCTTGGGAGACTCGAAAAAGTTAATTTAAGAAAGATTTGGAATCACGAGGCAAGCGCGGGATCTTTTAATGTAAACATACTTGCCAAAAATATTAACAGCGACAGTAAAAGTATAATTTAAAACTAGCTAAACAGAACACCACGGCCACCTCGGGAAGATCATCATCTGGTTGGTAAAAGATATGAGGGACGAGAACAAGAAGGTAGTAGAATGGCTTGACAACTATCTGGATGAGAATATAGATATACTTCTTATTAGAATGGATATTAAATAGGAGACTCAATGTCTGTTATTTTAAATATAGTTGAAAGCCCAAACTATTACCAAGTTCGCACGGACCAAGTTTTCCTGTGTGTTTCAGTGTTAAAGCCTTCCCAGCCATACTCTCCACCTCCTAAGTACGGCGGACTAAATCTCGGACTAAAAAATAAAAAAAGGGAACCAACGGATATTTACATCCAGTTACTTCCCTAAAAATTCATAAAATGGCGATGGAGGAGAGATTTGAACTCTCGGGGCTGTTACGCCTTACACGCTTTCCAAGCGTGCCC
>NZ_JBFHGC010000279.1:0-3802 GCF_041583315.1 Ilyobacter sp.
AAACCATCCCCTATTTTTTCTTTTAGTTCTTTCACATTCTTTACTTCCAGAAGCTGTCCCTCATGCATTATGGCCACCCTGTCAGCGAGGTTTGATACGTCGTTCAGAATATGAGTGTTAAATATTATCGTGGTATTTTTTTTCTTCAGACCTTCCATCATATCTATCACTTTTTTTCTTGCCAGAGGGTCCAGTCCTGACATAGGCTCGTCCAAAAATAAAATCTCAGGTTCCCCCATTATCGACTGAGCCAGTCCTACTTTCTGGAGCATCCCCTTGGAAAATTTTTCCAGCCTGTCATTCATCCTCTCATATATTCCCAGGTCTCTTGCCAGTCCCTCTGATATCTTTTTTCTCTTGCTTCTGGGCATTTCATAGAGTTCCCCGTAATAATTCAGGACCTCTTTCAGTTTCAGAGTCTGGGGATAGTATGATATCTCAGGAAGGTAACCTATCTTTTTGTAGTCTTCCCCCTTGAGATTTTTTTTCCCGAATATTCTTACCTCTCCCTTATCTGTTTTCAGAAGCCCCAGCATGGATTTCATGGTACTTGTCTTTCCTGCACCGTTAAGACCTATTATAGAGAATATCTCCCCTTTTTTTACTCCGAAGGATACACCCTCTATACCTTTCTTCCCCTTATTCCCCATCATTTTTTTTATTATATCCTTTTCCTTGTAATATACCGTTATGTCCTTTACCTCGATTATGTATTCCAATTTTCAGCTCACCTCTATACGTTATGATATCTCTAAAAGTTTACCAGGTTTAAACCTCTTTATCAATAGAAAAGGAGGAGATAATTCCCCTCCTTTAGCTCTCTAGACTATGGTGTCTGACAGCGAGAATACAGGCAGATACATTGCCACTACTATTACTCCCACAGTAAGTGCCATTACTAGTATCATCATCGGCTCAAATGCAGCCAGGGAATCCCTTATGGTTTCCTCTAGCTCCCGCTCGTTAAAGTCAGCAAGTTTTGAAAGCATTTTTACCAGTTCTCCACTTTCCTCTCCTACATCTATCATGTTTATAACCATAGGAGGAAAATTTTCTGTTTCTTCCAGAGGTTTTGCTATTGTGTGTCCGCTTTTTATCTTCTCTTTTACCTCTCTTATCGACTCTCCCATGAGGATATTCCCCACTGTGTCAGCCACTATATCAAATGCCGACAGTATAGGGACTCCACTGTCCAGAAGAGTTTCCAGAGTCCTGCTGAACCTGGCTATAGAGGCCTTTTTGAATATCTTTCCGAAAAGAGGCAGCCTTAGGATCAGCCTGTGGGCATTTCTCTTCCCCTTAGGGGTCTTCTGATACTTATACCCTATAAATGCTAATATACCCACTCCCAGTATAATCCAGTACCAGTTTTTGTTAAACCATTTACTTAACCCTATTACAAATACCGTAAGACCAGGCATAGGAACCCCTGTATCTTCAAACAAAACCACAAAGTTCGGTATAACAAAACTCATCAGTAAGAATACAATTGTAAAGGATAAAACCAGTACAATAGCAGGATATATAAGGGCCGTCCTTATTTTACCCTTTATCTCCTCAGCCTTTTCCTGAGACTGGGCTATTCTGTTTAGGATTGTATCCAGAGCTCCGGAAGCCTCCCCGGCCTTTACCATACTCACATAGAGAGAATCAAAATACTGTGGATGTTTGCTTAGAGCGTAGGATACTGACTTTCCTGCACTTATATCCTTTCTTATCTCTCCCACTGCCGCTTTCAGTTTCGGCTTTTCACTCTGTTTTTCCAGCACCGTAAAAGATCTGAGCAGCCCCACGCCGCCTTCTAGCATTGTAGAGAGCTGTCTCGTAAATACAGCTATATCTTTCGGCGTCACCCTGTTCAACATTCCGCCTTTTTTTTGTTTATCAGAAAGCTTTTTCTCCTTCAGAAGTGTCAGCTTCTGACCCCTCAGGAGACGTTTCAGGTCCTCCTTATTTTCAGCATCCATTTTCCCGCTGGTTTTTTTACCGCTCAAATTCATTGCCGTGTATTTGTACACTCCCATAGCTGATTCCCCCCTCTACATAAGAGTTACTCTTATTATCTCCTCTAGTGTGGTTTCCCCTAGAACAGCTTTTTTTATCCCTGTCTCCCTCAGTGTCACCATTCCCTCTCTTCTGGCGATCTCTCTTATCTCCATTGTTGTGAGCCTCCGGCTCACTGCTTCTTTGATCTCATCTGTCAGGGGCATTACTTCATAGATTACAGAACGTCCGGTATAACCCGTACCGTTGCAGTGATCGCACCCTTTTCCTTTATAAAAAGTTATATTTTCATACTTTGACAGGTCCTCTCCCAGAGATTTTAGCAGATTTTCATGATCATCACGCTCTGCCTTACAGTGAGGACATATTTTCCTTACCAGCCTCTGTGCCTGTATCATGAGAAGAGATGCAGATATGAGAAAGGGTTCTACGCCCATATCTATAAGCCTGTGTATGGAGCTCGGTGCATCATTGGTATGCAATGTGGAAAACACCAGATGTCCTGTCAGGGCTGCTTTTATGGCAATCTCTGCCGTCTCGTTGTCCCTTATCTCTCCCACCATTATTATATCTGGATCCTGCCTGAGAAATGTCCTCAGGGCATTGGCAAAGTTCAGACCTATCTCATTCTTGCAGTGTACCTGATTTATCCCTTTGAGCTCATATTCTACAGGATCTTCTACTGTGGATATATTTACGTCATCTGTATTTATGCTTTTTAGCATAGAGTAAAGTGTCGTTGACTTCCCGCTTCCTGTAGGTCCTGTTACCAGTATTATCCCGTATGGACTGGTAATCTTCTTTCTTATTATCTCCATGGCGTCCTCTTTGAATCCCAGGCCGTCCAGGTCAAACTTCATGTTGCTCTTGTCCAGTATCCTCATTACTATCTTCTCACCGTATATTGTGGGAAGTGTGGAAACCCGGAAATCTACGGATCTCCCTGCTATCTTTATCCTGAATCTTCCGTCCTGGGGAAGCCTCTTTTCAGCTATATCCATACCGGACATGATCTTTATCCTGGATACCAGACCGTAGATAAGATTTTTCGGCATCTTTTTGATCTCTACAAGGACACCGTCTATTCTGTACCGCACCCTTATCTCATCTTCATAGGGTTCTATATGAATGTCACTTGATTTTAATTTTATTGCCTTCATAAGGAGGGCATCTACCCCTCTTATTATAGGGGCACTTTCAGAATCAAAACGGTTTTCGATATCCTCAAGTCTCGAATCCAGAAATTCAAAGTCATCGTCTGAAGATTTCTGCAGCTCGGCAAAAACCCCCTCTACCTTGGCCTCGGTTTTTTTTGTTTTTTCCTCCAGATATTCCTTGATAACATCTATTATGTTATCCTCTAGTGCCAGGTATGGGCTCACTATGAGTTTTGTCTTGAGATTTATCTCATCTATCAGATTTACATCTGTGGGATCTGCCATGGCTATTATTATCTTGTTAGATGTTATCCCTATGGGTACTATATTTTTCCCCTCTAAGTAATTCCTGTCAAAAAAAGACATGGCCTCTTTGTTTATATCCTCTACACGGATTACCTTACTCTTCACCCCCAGCTGGTCTGAGAGCTCCTTTAGTAGTTTTTCCTCACTTATATATCCTAGGTCCAAAAGAATCTGTCCTATTTTTTTACCCTGTTCCAGACCCTGCTGTCTTATAGCCTCATCTATCTGCTCCTGGGTCAGAACATTCTTCTCTTTCAGCCTTTCACAAATAGATTTTCTTCTTCTTACAACCACCATGAAAGTTCACCCCTGAAGTTCAGTTTATCATAAAATTA
>NZ_JBFHGC010000280.1:0-3799 GCF_041583315.1 Ilyobacter sp.
CTATGCATTCTGTCTTCATAGCAGCCCCCCTATAAAAAATAAAAAATATTTGTAAAGAGTTAAAATAAACACAAGTAAATTATCCTCCTTTGGATAATGTGTTGGTAAAAAAAATACTTCTAGCTACTAAAAAACCTCTTATAGTAAAATTATACCTTTTAGGATAATGAAAGTCAATTTTTTTTTTACTTTTTTGTATAAAATTTAATATAATATAGAAAGGGAGTGATTTTTTTGAAAACAAACTTTGGAAAATTTTTAATTGAGTTCATGGAAAAAAATGATTATAAATTAGAATATATTTCTAATAAAACTAAAACACCTGTACCAACTATAGGTCATTATAGAACTGGCAGGAGACTGCCCAAGGATGACTTTATAGAAAAATTCATAAAAGCCTTTAATTTCACTGAACAGGAGAAAAAAAATATACATGATGCAGTTTTAAGGGACAGGATCCCTCCTGAGATTCTTGATAAACTCGAGAGATTTGAAAGGTATTCTAAAATAGAAAATGCAAAAGGCAATGCAAGAAGAATAGAGACTGTAAAGGTACCACTATATGGGACTGCTTCTGCAGGTCCTGGATATCTAAATTTGGATATAGAGCTTAAAGAATTTGTTATCCCAAAAGAAGACTACAGGGAAGGTAGGTTCACCGTCAAGGTAGAAGGAAATTCCATGACCGGGCCGATAAAATCTATTCCATGCGGTTCCGTTGCCCTTGCTGACCCCAATATGTGCGCTGATATAGAAGAGCTTGTCGGAAAGGTCTGTGTATTTACTTATAATGATGAGACCTTTATTAAGCAGCTTACAGTAGACAGACAGAATTTAATTCACCTGGTATCTTTCAATCCAGAAGAGCAGGACATTATCGTGCTGAATCCAAAGGTATTAAAGTGTAATGGGAGAGTTGTAAAAACATATTATGAACAGAGATGGTAGTAATTATTGGTTATCATCGAGGACAGATTTTAAGTTATCTGGATCATGGAGAAAGCTTGATAAAGAACTGATATATTTTAAAATCATTAACCTGTCGAGTTAATAAAAGTTGTTTTTCATTATAAAAAATGTTATAATTATAGTAATAATAGTTGAGGAGTTAATCTGCATGGACCTAAACTACAAAAATAAAAAATTGGAAAAATACTGTGAAAGCCCTAATAAAGCGAGAGCAAAATACGGAGATTTAATTGGAAAAAATTTAGTTAAAATGATTAAAAAGTTTAAAGCAGCAGAAACCCTTCAAGATATAAAAGATCTTCAAAGCAATGGGTTGCATGAACTTAATGGCGATAGAAAAGAAGAGTTTGCAGTGAAATTAACAGCAAACTGGAGATTGATATTTACCGTTCCCACAGGTGAAAAAAACTATAAAAATATTAACGTGATCAGAATTGAAAAGATAGAAGATTATCATTAATATTACATGTTTCTAGGAGGAAAAAAGATGTTAACGATAAGGAAGCCTGACGTATTACCTATTCTACCAGGTGAAACCATAAGAGAGGAACTTGAAGCCAGAGGAATGACTCAAGTTCAATTTTCAAAAAGAATGGGAATGACTACCAAAGCTATCAATGAGTTGATCAAAGGAAAGACTGGGATAACTTATGAAAATGCTACGAAGTTAAAAAATGTATTAGGAGCTTCAGTAAAATTCTGGATAAATTTAGATGTTGAGTACAGAGAAGAACTTAGCATTTTATCCGAATTTGAGGATGCAGAAGAAGAAATAAAAACAGCTAATAAAATACCCTACTTAGAGTTGATCAAAAGAGATCACATAAAAAGAACCAAAAATGCATTGGAAGTAATCGAAGAGTTGAAAAGGTTTTTTTCTGTTGATTCACTTAATTTTTTACCCAATGTAGAAAAAGATATGTTTGATAAAGTGGAAATTTTATTTAGAAAAGATGAGTCCAAGGAAATCTGTGAATATTCTATGGCTACTTGGTTAAGGATAGGCGAATTAAAAGCGTTAGAAGTCGAAACAAAACCCTTTAACAAAGCTAAAATTAAAGAATTAATCCCGAAATTTAGAAAACTGACTCGTCTGAGATTTGAAGATGCTATTTCAGAATTAAAAAATCTATGTGCAGAAGTTGGCATCGCAGTCGTAGTAGAGAAACATTTCCCAAAAACATTTGTAAGCGGATTGACCAAATGGGTGGGCAAGGAAAAAGCCTTGATCTTACTCAGTGTAAAAGGCAATTGCAGTGATATATTTTGGTTTAGTTTCTTCCATGAGTTAGGTCACGTATTAAATCATAATAAAAAAGATATTTTTATCAATTTTGAAAATAATGAAGCTGAAAAACTTGAAATAGAAAGAGAAGCTGACGAATTTGCAAAAGAAAGTTTAATACCAAATGTAGAATATAGAAAATTTTTAGAAATTGGAATAGACAAAAATACTATTACTGCATTTTCTGATAAACTTGGAATCCATCCTGGGATCTTAGTAGGAAGACTTCAAAAAGAAAAAAAGATAATCTACTCCCAGTATAATGACCTAAAACAAAAGATTAGTTAGCTATTTTTATCTTCCTATAATAAACAAAAGCCCCTATATGGGGCTCTTTTTTTATGTCACGGCTTACAAACCTTACAAGCCCCATACCCGAGTGCTACAGCTTCAGAAGCTGGCATTGACCTGGTAGCTTTCGCAGCGTGCTGGCAGCTGGACCTATGATATTTTTTACCGGTTCTTGTTACATAAACCACATTTTCCAGTTTTTTAGAGCTAACTGTTTTAGTTGATGCAGTCGTGGAGCTGTTATTACCCTTTCTGTAGTCCCAAGGGGCTACTGGGTTAGGCCGTGACCATAAGCCTAGTTTATTTTCTCTGGCATAGCTTTCAGCCATTTTTAGTTGATTATCATTTTTAGCATACTGCACGTACCAATGGGCATAACCATTTTTTACCAATTCAAGATTGAGATCCTTTCCGTCATAATAAACTGTCCCGACCTTCCGCCCGTACCTGTCTGTATCTTTCACATCTACATCTACAGTTTTCCCGAAAATTCTTTCGTGTGTAAATTCCTTTGCCTCCAGTCCGAATTCCTGGGATTTTTCAGGGGTGTCTATTCCGTAAAATCTTATTTTGTATTTCTGGCCGCTTGATTCAAGATGTACAGTATCTCCATCGCTGACGTAAGTCACTTTACCGTTAATGGTTTGGGAAAATAGAGATAGGGTTAATATGAAAAATAAGCTTATTATTTTTTTGAGCATTGGTACCCCTCCAGTTTCTGAAATTTTATATATAAGTGTCCCATATAAAATATAAAATTTCAAGAAAAAAATAAAAAGACAAATTTAAATCTAGTTTCACGACTTTTTTTAAAAATCAGTGAAATTTTTTTTGACTTTTGTTCTGCAATAATGTAGAATTGATTCGAGAGGTGATTATATGTATCATGATTTAATTAAAGCTAAAAAAGAACTGGGAATAAAATACACTGAAGTTTACCCTTTACTGGGCATTACAAAACAAAATTTTTTTTACCATCTAAATAATTTAAAGGATGGAAAGGTAACATTCAGCGTGGAACAATTGAAGATTATCTGCGAAAAATTTGAACTGGACCCTATAATTTTTTTTAATTAAACTTTCTACAAAAAAGCATAATTCCGAGAAAAAGTGTGAAAACACATAGCCTTTTCGGTGCAGTTAATATTTCCCCTAAGGAGGTGATAGAGTGAAACATTTTCAGAAGAGAAAAAAAAGAGTTTTAAAGAGATATATAAAAAAACTCGTGGATAAATCCAAGAGAGAGATCATGAC
>NZ_JBFHGC010000281.1:0-3796 GCF_041583315.1 Ilyobacter sp.
GGCGTTAAAAGAAACATATACTTCCTAGACATTTGAAAAATCTTGACCTGTTGGTTACTTTTCTGTCAAGAGAAAAGTAACAGAATCTGTGCAAATTCAAGAATTTAATTAAATATAGATAACCATTGTAAGATTGGCTTTCACTAAGTTAATTAATTATCAAAACTAAAAATTTTTCATTTAATAAGCTAAATTCTAGCAATAATAATTAGACAAACATAAAATAATCAATGGGAAAAATATATTTTAATAGGAAAGAAGCCCTTTATTCTTAATAGATATATTAATGGTGTAGGTGTATCTTTATGAAAAAAGGAGGATATCATGAATTGTGAAAATAATTACAAAAAAAATATGTTCAATGAATTGGATATATTCATAGGCCAACTTGAAACAAAAGAAGGCGAGCTCATAAGCGTACTACATAAGGCTCAGGAGATATTTGGTTATCTGCCGGTGGAGGTTCAGGAGTTCATCGGTGAAAAAATGGGAATACCTATTTCCCAGATTTACGGTGTTATTACTTTTTATTCCTTTTTTACAACTACACCTAAGGGTGAACATCCTATCTCTGTATGTATGGGAACAGCCTGCTATGTCAACGGCTCTGAAAAGATTTTAAATGAACTGACGAGAGAGCTTGGGGTCAAAGTGGGTGAAACTACAAACAACGGAAAATTTTCTATTGATGTACTAAGATGCATTGGTGCCTGCGGAATGGCTCCTATTATCAAGGTAGGTAATAAAACCTACGGTCGGGTAGAGGCAGAACAGATAAAGCATATATTGAAAGAATATGATTAATCGGAGGGATGAATGTGCTTAATACTATAGAAGATTTGAAAAATATAAAAGAAAAATATCAAAAAGATGAAAAGGATAAAACTCTTATAAAGATATCTATGGCAACTTGCGGAATCACAGCAGGAGCAGACACTCTCTATGAATTTTTTGAAGAGGAGCTAGACAGAGAGGGAGATGACAGCATACAACTGGTTCCTACTGGCTGTATGGGACTTTGCCATTCTGAACCGACTATAGAGGTAACTATCCCTGGTCAGAATCCAGAAATTTTTGGAAACGTGGATCTGCCCAAGGCTGAAAAAATACTGAAGGATATCAAATATAAAAAAGTACATGAAACAGATGTATTTATAAGCAGCAAATTGAAAAAAATAGTTCTCAGAAATTGTGGTTTTATGGACCCTGAAAATATAGAAGAAGCAATATCCAGAGATGCGTATTTTGCCCTGTATAAGTCCCTTTCCGAAATGTCCAGACAGGATGTAATAGATGAGATAAAAATTTCCGGTTTAAGAGGAAGAGGTGGCGGTGGCTTCCCTACAGGTCTCAAATGGCAGTTTGCTTTCAATAAAGAGGTAGATAAAAAATATGTAGTCTGCAATGCCGACGAAGGAGACCCGGGAGCATTTATGGACAGATCGGTCCTAGAGGGAGACCCACACTCTGTATTGGAAGCCATGGCAATATGCGGATATGCCATAGGATCAGATGAAGGTTTGATTTATATCAGAGCAGAGTACCCTCTGGCAATAAAAAGACTAAAAATAGCTATAAAGCAGGCCAACGAATACGGTGTTCTGGGAAAAAATATATTCGGGGCAGGTTTTAATTTCAAAATAACCCTAAAATACGGGGCGGGAGCCTTTGTCTGCGGAGAGGAAACTGCACTCATACACTCAATGGAAGGAAAAAGGGGTGAGCCTACCTTGAAACCTCCATTCCCTGCAGAGGCAGGCTACTGGAAAAAACCTACCAATGTGAACAATGTGGAAACGTTGGCAAATATCCCAGCGATAATAAACAACGGAGCAAGCTGGTTCAAGAGTATAGGAACAGAAAAATCACCAGGTACTAAGGTCTTTGCCCTGGCTGGTAAAATAAAAAATGTGGGACTTATAGAGGTGCCTATGGGAACATCTCTTCAGGAAGTAATCTTTGATATTGGTGGCGGAATCACTAAAAACAAAAAATTTAAAGCTGTACAGACAGGGGGACCTTCTGGAGGATGTCTTACAGAAAAAGACTTGGACACACCTATCGACTTTGATTCCCTAAAAGAAAAAGGATCTATGATGGGTTCCGGTGGACTGATAGTAATGGATGAAGACGACTGCATGGTGGCAGTGGCAAAATTCTACCTGGGATTCACAGTAGAAGAGTCCTGCGGGAAATGTACACCTTGCAGGATAGGTAACAAGAGATTATACGAGATCCTGGACAGGATAACAAAGGGAAAAGGAACAGTAAATGATCTTCAGCTTCTAAAAGACCTCTCTAAAACTATAAAGAGGGCATCTCTTTGCGGACTGGGTAAAACATCTCCCAACCCTGTGCTTTCAACTTTAAATAATTTTTATGATGAGTATCTGGCACACGTCAAGGATAAAAAATGTCCTTCTACTGTCTGCACGAGTCTTATCCAGTTTACCATCACAGACAAGTGTATAGGTTGTACTGCCTGTGCAAAAGTATGTCCTACTGAAGCTATTCTGGGAAGAGTAAAAGAGAAGCACTATATCTATCAGGACAGATGTATCAAGTGTGGGGCTTGCTATAATGCGTGCAGATTTAACGCCATAAAGAAAGCATAGGAGGTTATCCATGGAAATGGTCAAAATAAAAATAAACGGTATAGAGGTAGAGACTCCAAAACACTCTACTATTCTGGCAGCTGCCAAAAGTATAGGGGTCCGGATTCCTACTCTGTGTCAGCTGAAAATGGGCGATATTGGTTATGTCCACGATCCGGCTTCTTGTCGAATGTGTGTGGTTGAGGTAAATGAGCAGGAAAATCTATATCCGGCCTGTGAAACAAAGGTCTACGACGGAATGGATATTATTACCAATTCAGCAGAGCTCATACAGATAAGAAAAAATATTTTAGAGCTTATTCTCTCTAATCATCCGAAAGGGTGCCTGACATGCTCAAAATCAGGAGAATGTGAACTCCAGGACCTGGCAGATGAATTTAAAATAAAAAACATAAGATTTGAAGGGGAAAAATCAGAATACAGATCAGATTCATCTCCTGCAATAATAAGGGATATGGATAAATGTATCATGTGCAGAAGATGTGAGACAATGTGCAATAAGATTCAGACATGTAACATTCTTTCTGCTGTAAACAGGGGATTTGAAACTGTAGTGGCTCCATCCCATGAAAAAGACCTTGACGATACAGCGTGTACATTCTGCGGTCAGTGCGTGGCAGTGTGTCCTGTGGGTGCTCTCCATGAAAAAGATTATACCTGGGAAGTGGTGGACCTGCTTGCAAATCCTTCTAAAACTGTAATTGTACAGGTAGCACCTTCTGTACGGGTAGCCCTCGGAGAAGAATTCGGGCATGAGCCTGGTACAGATGTCACAGGAAAGATGGTTACCGCTCTTCGGAGAATAGGATTTGACTATGTATTTGATACAAATTTTGCAGCCGATCTCACAATCATGGAAGAGGCATCAGAATTGAAATCAAGAATAGAACGACATTTGGCAGGAGACAAAGATGTAAAGCTTCCTATCTTGACCTCTTGTTGCCCTGCCTGGGTGAAATTTATCGAACACAATTTCCCGGATATGCTTGATATACCATCCACTGCAAAATCTCCGCAACAGATGTTCAGTGTTATCGCTAAAGAGTTTTGGGCAAAGGAGATGGGAATAAAAAGAGAAGATTTAATTGTGGTTTCTGTAATGCCGTGTCTTGCAAAAAAATACGAGGCTTCCAGAGAGGAATTTTCAAAAGATGGAAATCCTGATACAGACATCTCCATAA
>NZ_JBFHGC010000282.1:0-3778 GCF_041583315.1 Ilyobacter sp.
CACAACAGCCCTTGTCCCGTATTTATGAATTTCGTCGACTGCCTCTTCGAGATTTTCTTTCCCGCTTATAATTCTGGACTCTTCGTCACTCACCTTTGCAAAATCAGCCTGAGCCAGACATTTTATGCTTTCGGTTCTAAACTCTTCTTTTCTCTCACCGAAAAGTGCCCCTCTCCAATTTGGATCAAATGAAACGAAGGCCCCTTTGGATTTTGCATATTTCATGAGTTCGTAATAGGTTTTCTTGAGGTTCCCACCTAAAAGTGCTGTAGCTGATCCAAAGTGAAATATTTTGACTTCCTCTAGTTTATCCAGATCCAGCTCTTTAAAAGAAAGATTCTCATCGGCTCCCCTGTTGAATATAAAATCTCTTTCCCCGTCTTTTCTCAGAGAAACAAAAGCTAAAGTTGTAGGTTTTTCTCTGTCAAAACAAAGCATCCTGGTGTCGACTCCAGTTTCTATAAGGGTTCTCTCCAAGAACTTTCCGAAGGAGTCAAATCCGACCTTTCCTATAAATCCAACCTTTTGGCCCAGTTTTGCAGCTGCTGCACAGACATTGGCAGGAGCCCCCCCTGCTTTTTTTTCAAATTTTTCCCCGTCAATAAGGTCGCTGTCTATATCTTTACATATAAAATCTATCAAAAGCTCCCCTATACATACTATTTTCGGATTCATCTTTTCACCTCATTATATATTCCATTTTTTTATACTTATTTCCGCTTTTCCATTTGAGAAAAACTCTATACCCTGGCTTTTTTCATCTGGAAATATTCTGGCAGTGAAAACCTCTGCACCGTCATTTATGAAAACCTCTGTTAATGACCTGTCCATAAATATATGAAAAATTATCTCTGAAGAATCAAGAGAGCATTTTCTCGTTGTGCCATATTCTTCAGCAAAGAGCTCTCCAGAACTGCTCCTGTCCAGTATGACTTTTTTATCAATCCTATTATATTTCAATACGGTTTTTTCATTTTTACCCACACGTAAGTTTATACCAAATTCTTCAGCCTCTATACTTTTTATTCTGCATATTATTTCAAAGGAATCACCCTCTATGCCCGGATAAGTTTTTTTACCGGAAAATATATCCTTTACCTGGACAAAATCCTTTCTGAGTTTTTTCATCTCTTCTATAGGCCTTTGCACCAGCTTACCGTCTATTATTTCAAGCTCTCTCGGCATAGTAAGGCAGTGGACCCACCCCTTATCTTCTGACGGGTAATTAACTTCAGGAAGTCCTCCCCAGGCCACCATTATCCTTCTTCCTTTTTCATCTATCATTGTCTGAGGTGCATAAAAGTCAAATCCCCTGTCTAACTCATGAAATCCATCATGCTGAAGAGTCACTTTTTCCAGATCCAGACTTCCAAGTACATAACCAGACTGGTATATATTATTATATCGGTCTCCTTCTGCTGCTATCCCCTGTGGAGAAAAAATAAAAACCCCCTCTCCATTTATTTCAAAATAATCGGGACACTCCCACATATATCCGAAATTCCCGAGATCTGTCTTTATTTCCCCTAAAAAATTCCAGTTTTTCATGTCTGGGGAATTATACAAGGCCGCTGCCCCTGTGAGATTCTCTCTCTGGGCTCCTATGACTGCATAGTATACTTCTCCATCTTTCCATACCTTAGGATCTCTAAAATGCCTGGTGTACCCTTCCGGCTGATTTACAATAACAGGTCCTAACTTCTCGAAATCTTCTCCGTTATCAGATACTGCGAGACACTGATAGGTCTCTCTGTTCCCACGATCATCTTTTACATTACCAGTATAAAATAGAATCAGCTGACCATCTTTTTCGATGGCACTCCCTGAATAGCATCCATTTTTATCGTACCAGTCCTCTGGAGCTAATGCTGGCAGAAGATTTTCCCATGAAACCAGGTCTTTACTTGTAAAATGTCCCCAGAATTTCGTACTGTGGTTGCACTCAAAGGGATTCCACTGGTAGAAAAGATGATACCTTCCGTCATAATAACTAAATCCGTTGGGATCATTTATAAGACCGGAAGGAGCCATTAGGTGATAAGAAAGTCTGTGATAATCTTTCTCCACCATATTCTTTTTATTTTCTACCTCATCCATGGCTTTTTTTATTAAATCAGACATCTCTTCACTCCCGTATTTTACAACTTTTTTATAATTTAAATAAAGCATAAGAGGGACAAGTCCCTCTTAATCCTTAATTATTTTCCTTGAATCCCATTACCCATGTAGCCACAAATGATGCTCCAAGGGCAAGAGCCATACCAATAATATAGTTAATCATAGAATTTGCAGACACAATGGCTGTTCCAGGTATCCCTGTTACCCCCACTCCTGTCATGAATACTTTCGTCATTACTACATAGGCTCCTCCTACAGCTCCTCCGATTGCAGCCCCTATAAATGGCTTAATCAGTTTTAAGTTTACACCAAAAATGGCAGCCTCGGTTATCCCTAGGAAGCACGATATTCCTGAAGGAAGTGCTATGGATTTTAGTTTTTTATCTTTTGTTTTAAAGAATACAGCCATTGCAGCTCCACCCTGAGCCACATTTGCCATAGACCAGATAGGCAGGAGATAATTTCCGCCTATATTTTTTATCATCTCAGCTTCAAAGGCATGAAAAGAGTGGTGAACTCCTGTTATAACTATAGTGGAATATGCTCCTCCGAAAATAAGTCCCGCAACTGCCCCGGCTCCGCTCAGAACCGATCCCAGTCCAAAGGATATACCTGTCCCCAGTGCTCTGCCAGCAGGGCCTATAATAAATAGTGATACAAAGCCTGTAATCAGAATTGTCAAAAATGGAGTTAATATAATGTCAAGAACATTGGGAACTATTTTTCTTATATTTTTCTCCACATGAGACATAACCCATACAGCTATAAGTATAGGCAGTACTGTTCCCTGATAACCTAATTTTGCTACCTTAAATCCTCCGACCTGGAAAAATCCTGTGATCCCTCCTCCCACTGTCCATGCATTTTGAAGTGCCGGATGTATCAGAATACCTCCGAGAGCAGCGGCAAGATAAGGGTTGCATTCAAATTCTCTGGCTGCTGAGAAGGCAATCAGTACCGGTAAAAATACAAAAGCAGCATTGGAAAACATGTCCAGAAGGGCAAACATATCACTTGATGAATCAAACCAGTTGAATCTTGCACCCATACCTAAAAGTCCCATCAAAAGACCCGATGCTACGATTGCCGGTATTACAGGAACAAATATATTTGATAATGTCCTGGCAATCTTTTGAACAACATTAAGATTTTTCATAGCTTCTTTGGTTGCTTCACTTTTAGAAGATGCTTTTATCTCTCCCATTCCTGTCATCTCTGCATATACTTTATTTACAATTCCTTGTCCCAGAATTATCTGATACTGACCTGCAGTAGAAAAAGCTCCTTTTACACCCTCTATCTTTTCAATACTCTCTTTATTTACATTGGTCTCGTCATTTAGTACCAGTCTTAGTCTTGTGGCACAGTGTGCTGCACTTGATATATTCTCTCTTCCCCCTATACCAATAATTATGTCCTGAGCCATTTTCTTATAATCCATTTCATTCCTCCTTCATCTAGCTTTATAATAACATTACCATTTTTAGACCAATAACTTTTTTTACTTCATTTTTACTTTCATGAGAAGATCTCCGGCCTTTACTTTCCCGGTTACTCTCTCTATCTCCTCTACAAGCTCCATATTAGATATTATTACAGGAGTTTTTACAGATTTAGCATTGGTTTTTAGATATTCAAGATCATATTTCACCAGTTTATC
>NZ_JBFHGC010000283.1:0-3775 GCF_041583315.1 Ilyobacter sp.
CTGACTATGTTTTTTGTATTTCGTTTTTTTCAGGATTATCACAACTTTTAAAATATATTTCTAGAAAAATACTTCTCTAGTATAAAATGAAGTTGAATTTTTATTATTCTAAAATTTTATAGTTTCTTAAAGAATAAAAAAAACTGCAGAAATTTTTTCTGCAGCAATATATTTGATAAAATTATATTTTATCTCTCATATCTTTGTCTGAATTAAAAAAAGATAATTAAACCTAATCTATTTCCCAGGTTTAACCGGCATCTTTACCTTGAAAAAATAAGTGCCAGCTCATAATCTTCCTTGTTTATAGTTTTTTTACCTTCCCAGGCATGTGAGATAGGGTGAGTGACTATTGTATTGCCCTCTATTCCTATCATGACTCCACCCTGGCCTTGAGACAATATCTCCACGGCTTTGGCACCCATTTTAGTGGCAAGTACTCTGTCAAATCCTGAGGGAACACCACCTCTTTGGACATGGCCTAGTACAACAGGCCTTATGTCTGTATGAATCTTTCCTTTGAGAGTTTCTGCAACCTCTATAGCAGAGCCTACCCCTTCAGAAACCAAAACTATATCATGAAGTTTCCCTCTTTTTCTTCTCTGCTGGAGCTGGTAAGCCAGAACCTCTATAGGATTATCCTGTTCTGGAATGAGCAGACCGTCTCCACCTCCTGCCAGTGAGGCATAAAGAGCCAGGTCACCTGCATTTCTTCCCATTACCTCCACTAAAATTGTCCTTTCATGGGAGATAGCAGTATCATTTATTTTTCCTATGGCATCCAAAATTGTATTCAGACAAGTATCAAACCCTATAGTATAGTCTGTACCAATAATATCGTTGTCTATTGTTCCCGGTATTCCCACTACCTTGATACCATGCTCCTTAAAAAGGCAGTCTGCCCCGTGAAATGAACCGTCTCCGCCGATTACAACAAGACCTTCTATACCACGTTTTTGCAGGTTTTTAGCAGCTATTGCTCTTATTTTAGGATCTTTAAATTCCGGGCATCTAGCAGTAAGAAGAGTAGTCCCTCCTCTGTCTATTATCCCTCCGAAATCTTTTTCGGTCATTCTAAAAATCTCATCATTCAGCATCCCGAGAAAACCTCTTTTTATTCCGTATACCTCTATCCCTTGGTGCAGTGCCATCTTTCCCGCGGCTCTCACAGCTGCATTCATCCCTGGAGAATCTCCACCACTGGTTAGTATTCCTATGTTTTTTATCACTCTTTTCCCCCCTGATTATTAATTATTCAGAAAAAGCACCCATTTTTCTAAATTTTTCGTATCTATTTTCAAGAAGTTCTTCCACGCTGTTCTCCTGAAGTTCAGATATGGCACTCAGAATTTGTTTTTTTACATTTTCTGTCATCTCGTCATAATTTCTGTGGGCCCCACCTACAGGTTCCGGGATGATTCCGTCTATTATACCAAGTTCTAGTACACTGTCTGCAGATACCCTCAGACTTTTAGCAGCCTCTGGTCCCTTGGTAGCGTCTTTGAATAATATTGCTGCACATCCTTCAGGAGATATTACTGAGTATATTGAATTTTCACACATATAAACCCTGTCAGCCACTCCAAAGGCCAGTGCTCCTCCGCTTCCACCTTCTCCTATTACAATGGCAGTTATAGGCACCTTCAGTCCGGCCATCTCTAGAAGATTTCTGGCAATAGCTTCCCCCTGTCCGTGTTTTTCAGCTTCGATACCTGGATATGCTCCCGGGGTATCTATAAGTGTTACTATTGGCACATTAAACCTCTCAGCCATCTTCATAAGTCTAAGAGCTTTTCTGTATCCTTCTGGGTTTGCCATACCGAAGTTCCTATGAATTTTTTCTTCTACTTCACGTCCCTTTTGATGACCTATAAGCATTACTTTTTTACCATCTATTTTGCAAAGACCAGCCACTACTGAAGGGTCATCTTTGTAAAGTCTGTCTCCGTGAAGTTCTATAAAATCACTTGTTATATATTCTACATAATCAAGTGTATAAGGTCTTTTTGGGTGTCTAGCCACCTGTACTCTGTCCCAAGGCCCGAGATTGGCATAGATCTCTTTCATCTTTTGATCATATTCATTTTTTAGTCTATTTATCTCTCCTGAAAGGTCTATTTTTTTAGCCTCAGAAAACTCTTTTAATTCTATTATTTTTTTTTCAAGTTCAAGTATATCCTTTTCAAACTCCATTTTATACCTCCTCTATATATTCCTCTTATAAAAGATTTCCGAGGATTTTTGCAACTGTGTCTTTTAATTCCTCTCTTTTTGCCACAACGTCCAGCATTCCGTATTTTAAAAGGAATTCACTCTTTTGGAATCCTTCAGGGAGCTTCTGTTTGATTGTCTGCTCAATAACTCTAGGCCCTGCAAATCCTATAAGTGCATCAGGTTCACTGATGTTGACATCTCCAAGCATTGCAAATGAAGCTGTAACTCCTCCTGTGGTAGGGTTTACAGGTATTGATATAAAGGGAAGTCCTTTTCCTCTGAGTCTTTCCAGAGCTGCTGATGTCTTTGCCATTTGCATCAGGGATAAAATCCCCTCGTGCATTCTAGCTCCTCCCGAAGTGGACACTACTATCACAGGAATATTCTCCTCTATACCTCTTTCGATGGCTCTTGTTATCTTTTCCCCTACAACAGAACCCATACTTCCCCCTAGGAAGTTAAACTCCATTACAGCTATACTCACTCTTATTCCGTTCATTTCTCCCGTCCCAGAGAGGGCACCGTCTTTCATCCCCACTTTTTTCTGAGTCTCGGCATATCTGTCTGCATATCCTGGAAAACCAAGAGGATCCACAGATATCATGTCTTTGTCATATTCCACAAAGGTTCCCTCGTCAATAAGAAGGTTTACCCTCTCTGTAGAATTCATCACAAAATAATGATCGCAGTTAGTACATTTTTGAAGATTGCTTTCGATATCACTCTTATAGAGGATTTCATGGCAGCTAGGACATTTTACCCATAGTCCTGATACCTTTACCTCTTCTGATTTTCTTTTTACACTTCTATCTACAGTTATGGTTGCATACTTCTTTTTGCTTCTTGAAAAAATTCCCAATTTTATCACTCCTTCCGGATACAATAATAACGCCCGTTTTTTATAACAACACATATTTTACACAATTTCCCATTATATTTCAATTAGAATTTAAGTTCAACTCTGCCACATGTGTAAAATATTCTGTTTGAAGGGCACAGAACCTTTAAAATATATCTTTTGGATTTTAAAATTAAATACAACAATGCATTTCGAATCTAAAAAACCCTAATTTTTTTCAGATTAAACTCTTTTTCTACTTATTATTTACAGTATTTCCCTCCTAATTTAATCTTTTCTTAAATTATCTTTATTGGTAGAAACATCTCCCTTTTTAAGAGTAAAACTTATTAAGTTTCCAATTAGAAGTCAGCTTTTTTTAACTACTTATAGATAATTTTGACCAAATAAAAAATATTTCCTAAATTTAAATCTAATAAAAAATATTTTTGAGAGTTTAATCATTTTTAAGTTTTTTCTTTAATTAATCATAAAATCTTTATATTTTATAGATATTCCCTTGAACTTATATTATACAAAGAAATACCTATAAGTCTTTTTTCAAAATTAATTACACAGTTCAAGAAATTAAAATATTCTTACATTCAATGTTTTGGCTTATAAAAATATTTCAGAAAATTTTATACGATTTGGTTTATAAAATAAATTTCCTTTAATAATTACTAAAGGGTATATATTTTGTGGTTGTGCAGTATAGGCACC
>NZ_JBFHGC010000284.1:0-3751 GCF_041583315.1 Ilyobacter sp.
AGTGGCATCTCCATGAGACAAAGCCATGCTCATACTCCAACTCCTTGAGTGTAAGGACAGCAAGAGTACTGGTGAATATAGCATCAAAAGGTGATCTAAAGAAAAAAATAATAGATCCCTGCTGCGGAGTAGGAACAACGCTTGTGGAAGGTCTCTCCATGGGATATGAGATCTCAGGATACGAAATAAATCCGAAGATAGTAAAAAATGCAAAGGAGAATCTGAGTCACTTTAATCTGGAAACTAAAATCATAAAAAAAGATATGCATGAGACGAAAGAAACCTATGATGCTTCTATAGTGGATATTCCCTACGGACTATTCAGCCATACTACTGAAAAGGATCAGCAGGATATAATAGATACAGCCAGAAGAATTTCAGACAGAATGGTTATGGTATCCTTTGAAGTTCTGGATGAAATGGTTTTGAAGGCAGGATTTGAGATAACAGACAGATGCACCGTCACTAAAGGAACATTTAAGAGATATATACTGGTGTGTAAGTAAAATAAGTGTTTAAAAAAGTGGTGTGCCATGTCAGGCACACCACTTAATTTTTTTTATTCAGAAATTAAATAAGAGAGTGCTACTTATATAGCTAATCATCTTTACATATTTCAATGAACCTTTAAAAGGGTCAAGATCAACTAATTCAGTCAGAATAAAACAAAAAAATTGACAAATATCTGTAAAAAGGTTATGCTTAAATATAGGGTATAGGGGTATATTTGAGCTTTAAACAGGGAGGTGTAAGATGCGTCAGTTGTGTTTTGAATACTTTAATAGAGGTGGAATGTTTGGATGGATGGGAGGTGGACTTATGATGCTTTTTCCGATACTGATTGTTGTATTGATTTTTTATTTTTTCACCAAGAATGACAAGAGCAAAACTATAGAGAATTCAACTCCATTAGATATATTGAAGAAAAGATATGCAAGGGGAGAGATGAGTAAACAAGAATTTGAAGATATGAAAAAAGATTTACAGTAGTGTTTATCTCTGAGGAATCTATTTCATTGAGACGGACTAATATAGAAGCAATCAGTGTATAGAGGTCTTTAATAGACCTCTTTTTAATTTTATTATGAAAATATAAAAAACCATACCCCTATAAGGTATGGTATCAGTATTTTTCTATTTCTGACAGCTCCGTTAATTTATCAGACATGAACTTATAGGAGTCCTGTACTCCTCTATTATAGTAGAATTTACCTAGGTTTTTACTGATAAAGTCAATAAGTATTATGGATGCCAAATTCCCTATTTCCTCGTCTCTTTCTTCCATGAAAAACCTCTGTATCTCTCTTATCATTTTCTCTTCTTCATATTTTTCTAATTTGAACATTATCGATTCCTCCAGGGTGTATTTTTTTCAATGATTAGATTCAGGAAGTATTATCAGTACCTTTTTTCTATCTGAGTAGTACAGCATCTGCCTGAAGGGTTGTTTATTTCACAGTTACAGCCTTTTTCTTTCATATTGTCTCGAATTTTTTCAAGGACTTTATCTTTTCCTATTTTCCTGATCTCATCTTTTGAGATGTCAAAACAAAAACATACCTTGTCGTCGATTGAGATTTTTAAATCTTTTTTGTAAAACCTATCTTTGCCGTCAAAATAAACTATCTCACAATCAGGTTCAGCACAAAAGTAATATTGATTATCTGATATTTTACTTATTCTGTCTTTATTCAAAAGACTTTCCATAGTTTTTTTACTGACTTCTAAAGATTCATTGTCACACACAGGACACCTTTTTATAGTTACTTCTTTTGAATCACAACAGCACTTACAACTCATTTTAGACCTCCGATAATTATAAAAATTTGTTTCTATAATTTCTTTTAAAATTTATTTAGTTACATGGTGATATGATACACCACCATTGAAAAGAAATAAGATTTTTATTTCTTTTTCAAAATTATACTCGTAATTATATGAAAGGAACAAGAGGTACACAAGCTCCTAGAACCAGAGACAATACTAATAAAATTAATATTTTTTTCATTTTAAACCTCCTCAAAAATATTTGATACTAAGATTTCTATCTTTAACTATATTACTTGTTTTTTTCAAATTTAACTGCTGTGCCGTAAGCAAAAAGTTCTGCAGCACTTCCCACAACACTTGTTGTCATATAACGGATGTTTATTATGGCATCGGCTCCGATTTCCTCGGCCTGGGTAATCATTCTTTCTGTGGCTATTTCCCGGGCTTTTCCCATCATTTCTGTATATTCAGTCAATTCCCCGCCAAGGATTAATTTTATTATAGCAGAAAGATCTTTACCTAACCAGATGGCAAATACTGTATGCCCCTGAACTAACCCTAAAATTTCAGATATTTCAGAACCTGGGAGCACAACAGAGTTTGACATCAGGATTTTAGTTTTATGCTCAGATAGTCGGCTTTCCCTTTCCGGAGATTTATATTTTTTCTGACCTAGTCCTACAGTCACCAAGACTATGAAGATTCCTCCGAGGAGAGAGAAAACAGCTATCCTCAACCAGGTAGGGACAACTGGATCTTCGGCAGTTACTACAGCCCATGGAATACCTGCAAATATAGAGATGAAAAGTCCTAATACAAACAACATAGAACCGATATAACGGATTATTTTCATGATATCCTCCTCCTTAATATAATTTACTGTGAGACATAAAAAACTCCTGTGCAAAACTAGAGAAGTTTTTATAGAGCTGTCTTTTGATAGTTCAAAAATTTTCTTGAAAAATTTGTATTTTAAGTTTTTGAAATATTAATATACAAAAAAAAATCTAGAAGACCGAGGTCTTCTAGATAAATTTTTTTGAATGTTTATTTTAGAATTCACGTCCACTAGATATTTTTATGTCTTTTTCATTTTTTCCTATTGCAGAAATAGCCGCTTTAAGACCTTTTGAAATAATATCTAGACCCATAGAAGGGAGGTTAGGCTTATTTATAACCTGCTCCGGGATATAAGGAACATGAATAAAACCACCTTTTTTAGTAACACCAGATTTGTTTATGTGATAAAGAAGTCCGTACATAATATGATTACAGACAAATGTTCCGGCAGTATTAGATACAGATGCAGGAATTCCGCTAGATTTAATGGCGTCTGTCATTGCCTTGATAGGTAAGTTGCTAAAATAAGCACTGTCTCCATCAGAGTACACTTTTTCATCTATAGGCTGATTTCCTTCATTGTCTGTAATTCTTGCATCATCTAAATTGATAGCAACTCTTTCTGTTGTAATATCATACCTTCCACCAGCCTGTCCGACACAGATAACGGCATCAGGTTTGTGTTCCTCTATACCAGCTAGTAAAACATTGATAGATTTATTAAAAACTGTCGGGATCTCTAATTTAATAACCTCTATACTCTCTATATTATCCGGTAGGAGTTTAATTGCCTCCCAGGCCGGATTTATCTGCTCTCCCCCAAATGGATCAAAACCTGTAATCAATACTTTCACCAATATCAACTCCTTAAATTTTTATAATTTTAAATAAACTAAAATGCCCAGAGGTACATAACAACAATATGAAGAAAAAGTAATACTAGTGCAACTGGTGCCTGAGCTGCGATTACACCATTTTTGTTTTTCATTTCCATAATTGCTGAAGGAACTATATTGAAATTTGCCGCCATTGGAGTAAGAAGAGTCCCGCAATAACCTGCAGTAAGACCTAATACTCCTGCAATTGCAGGATTTGCACCATGGGAAAAAACAAAGGGGATTCCGATTCCAGCTGTGATTAC
>NZ_JBFHGC010000285.1:0-3743 GCF_041583315.1 Ilyobacter sp.
AGTATTGGGTTTGGAGATGTTTGCCCAAGTCCGCAAAGAGATGTGTCTTTAATAGTCTCAGATAATTCTTTTAGCAATTCAAGGTCTTCCAGAGTACCTTTACCTTTTGTAATCTTATCAAGGATTTCGTGTAGTCTTGTATTCCCTATTCTACATGGAGTACATTTTCCACAAGATTCTTCCACTGTAAATTCAAGGTAGAATTTAGAAACTGCAACCATACAGTTATCTTCGTCCATTACGATCATTCCACCAGATCCCATCATAGATCCTTTTGCTAAAAGAGAATCAAAATCAATCGGAGTATCCAAGTCTCTTTCAGTCAGACATCCACCAGAAGGTCCTCCTGTTTGAACGGCCTTAAATTTCTTACCGTCTGAGATTCCGCCACCGATTTCAAAAATTACTTCTCTTAAAGTAGTTCCCATAGGTACTTCTACAAGTCCTACATTGTTTATTTTTCCAGCAAGAGCAAATACTTTTGTTCCTGCAGATTTTTCAGTTCCTATACCTTTAAACCATTCTCCACCATTTAAGATGATTTCAGGAATATTTGCAAAGGTTTCAACGTTATTAACATTTGTTGGTTTTCCCCAGTATCCAGATTCAGCAGGGAAAGGAGGTTTAGATGTAGGTTCTCCTCTTTCTCCTTCCATAGAATGGATAAGAGCAGTTTCCTCTCCACATACAAATGCTCCTGCACCGTATTTGATCTCTATATCAAAATCAAAACCTGATCCAAGAATATCTTTTCCTAAAAGTCCGTACTCTCTGGCATCACTCATAGCTTTTTTAAGTCTGTTGATTGCTAGAGGATACTCTGCTCTGATGTATACTAGACCTTTGTTTGCACCTGTTGAATATCCACAGATAGCCATAGCCTCTATAACAGAATGAGGGTCTCCTTCAAGTATGGATCTGTCCATAAATGCTCCCGGATCTCCTTCATCTGCGTTACATACAACATATTTTTGATCTGCAGCATTATTCGCAGCAAATTGCCATTTAAGACCTGTAGGGAATCCTCCCCCACCTCTTCCTCTGAGACCAGATAGCTTCATCTCATCGATGACCTCTTGAGGATTCATATCATTGAGACATTTTCCTAATGCCATGTAACCTCTGTTACCTAGATATTCCTCTATTTTTTCAGGATCAATAAGACCGCAGTTTCTGAGAGCTATTCTCATCTGCTTCTTATAGAACTCCATGTTTTCACCTTCGTGAATTCTTTTTCCAGTTTTCGGATCTCTATAAAGTAGAGTTTCTATTTTTTCTCCCTTTATTAAGTCTTCTTCCACTATTCTTCCAGCATCTTCAGGCTTTACCTCAACGTAGAATGTATTTTCAGGCATTATTTTTACAATCGGTCCTTTTTCACAGAAACCGAAACATCCAGTTAATACTACCTCTACTTGATCCTCCATCCCTTTTTCTTTAAGGACAGTGTTGATATTATCCGCAATTTGTCTGCTCTTGGAAGAAAGACATCCTGTACCTCCACAAATTAGGACGTGCTTTTTATCTGACATCTAATTACCCCCTAAATTAATGATTACACTTTTTATTTCCGTCATTATCTACGAGAAAATCTTTTATTTTCTCGGTGTCTAGAATATATTTCTGCACCAGTTCCACAGCTTCCTGAGGTGTTACGTTGCCAAAAACAACATTCCCCATTTTAGGTATAATTATTTCCAGAGTTGGTTTTTCTCCAGAGTATCCATAAAATTCTGTCTGTATAACGGCTACATCTTCGACATTACAAATTTTGAGATGATTAATTATCTCTATTGCCACTTCATCTGCAAGTTTCTTGGCTTCAGGCGTAGGCTGCCCGATTCCTATTTTAGCGACCTTGACACTTTCAAGATCTACTTCTTCTCATTTTTTTCTTACTGCGATAAGAGCTTCACACTCTTTGTTCTTTTTTAAAAGCTCTTCATAAGATGCTATCTTTTTTGACATAAGAGAACCTCCTTACCCTTTGGCTTTATAAGTGCTTAATATTGTTTTTACGTCTTTGGCTTCATCTTTACCGAAAACATCTTCTCCCACAAGAACAACTGGTGCAAGTCCACATGCTCCAACACATCTTAATGCGTCGATTGAAAACATTCCGTCTGAAGTAGTTTCTCCCACTTCAATCCCTAATTGCTTCTGGAAATCCTCTAGTACCTTTCCTGCTCCCCTTACATAACAAGCAGTTCCCATACATACAGAAACAGGGTATTTCCCTTTTGGAGTCATTGTGAAAAATGAATAAAAGCTGACAACTCCGTAAACTTTGGCTAGCGGTAAATCCAATCTTTCTGCTACAAATGACTGAATCTCTTTCGGTAAATAACCGAATATTTCCTGCGCCTTGTGAAGTACTGTGATTAATGCCCCTTGTTTATCATCAAGATTTAAGATAAACTCATCTAACTGTTTGAAGCACTCTTCCTTAAGCTGGTTTTTACAAGACATCTTCATCCTCCCTTTCATTATATTATGTTAATATTGTAACAATGTTGTGTTCGTATACTAGTCAAATAATACCGTAAATCACAAATAAAATCAATTATAAAATTAAAAAAATCAAAAAATAATTTAAAAAAATAACATTACATTACAAGTTTATTTATATTTTTGACCATAAATACTGCCTTTAATCCATATAAACTTTGGGGTTTAAATAACGTCTTTTCCCCTGGGTTTTATTTTTGTAGTTTATGGATTCTTCTGGACAGGTATGGATACATCTGAGACAAAGTTCACATACAACTCCAAAAACTATTTTTTTATCTATCATCTTTATGTTATTTACAGGACAGTTTCTTACACATAAACCACAGAGGGTGCACTTAGAATCTGCTTTCAGCTCTTTTCCCATTTTTCTAAATCTGCTTGCTGACCAGAAATGTATTTTTTCCGGGATAAGATTAAATGGAAATTTCTCACTCTCTATTCTGACTGCTTTATTTAAAATCTCCTTTGCCATAATATTTATCTTTCTGTGAGCCCCTTCTAACATATCCATTTGTTTAGATTCTTCAGGGACTTTGAAACTTAAAATATAATTATCTGGAAACTTTACTTTTCCAGCATAATTCAGCTGCATTCTTGATTTTTTAAGCAATTTTTCTGTTATATTCATTGTAGGCCCGCACTGTCCTCCATAAGTGGCAACTACAAAAATATACCCCCCTTCTAAGCCCTCTAGTTTTTCTATAAACTTTTTTACAATATTCGGAGGGCCGAAAGCATATACAGGAAATACAATCCCCACATATTCCTGACTCCCCCTGGGAATATTTTTCATATCTATATTCTCTACCGACAGACTGAGCTTCTCACCCAAAAGTTTTGCAGTATAATAACTGTTTCCAGTTCCTGAGAAATAATATATAGAACCTCTTTCCATAAAACTCCTCCATAATATTTCCTTAAAGTTATTAATAAAAAACTGATTATACCCTACACAATATAATTCTAATCTAATAATTCAACTTATGCAAAGTTTTAAGTAATTTAATTTATAATTTTATATAAATTTCTCATGGACAGGTATTTCCATTTTTTTTTGGTATAAATATTTATATGATTCTAATGTTAACTCACTTATTTTTTTTAGGATTGGTGATAAAATGATTTTATCAAATAGATTTCTTCCCAATAAAAAAATGCTCAGTGTCCTTGCAGTATTTTTTCTTTTGTCAGTTTCAGGATGTCTTATGGTAGCAATCCGTACAACGATAACT
>NZ_JBFHGC010000286.1:0-3736 GCF_041583315.1 Ilyobacter sp.
AGCAGCACAGGACTAAAACTATTAAAAGCATTTGGGGAGATGGTAAAATGATAATTTTTCCGGCGATAGACTTAAAAGACGGAAAGGCAGTAAGACTGAGCAAAGGAGACTTCAACAAGGTAGATATATTCTCAGATACACCTTGGGAAGTGGCAAAGGGATTTGAAGAAAAAGGTGCAGAATGGATACACCTTGTGGATTTAGACGGAGCCAAAGACGGAGAGAATAAAAACCTTGATGTAATAAAAAAAATAAGAGATAACGTAAAGGTAAAACTTCAGCTGGGAGGGGGAATCAGAACCCTCGAAACTGCTGAAATGCTTCTGAAGTCAGGAATAGACAGAATCATCCTGGGAACAGCGGCAATAGAAAATCCTGAACTCTTAAAAACCCTTGTGGAAAAATACGGAGATAAAATAGCCGTTTCTGTAGATGAAAAAAACGGTAAGGCTGCTACTAAGGGATGGCTTGAAGAGAGCAGTATAGATGCCTTTGATCTGTGCAAATCCCTCAAGGAAACAGGTGTAAAAACAATAATATACACAGATATCTCAAAAGACGGAATGATGGCAGGGCCAAACTTTGATGCCTATGTAAAAATAAATGAGCTGGGGGTAGATGTAATCGCCTCTGGAGGAGTAAGCACTCCTGAAGATATAAATATCCTGAAAAAAGCAGATATTTACGGAGCTATCGTGGGAAAAGCTATCTATTTGGGGAAGATAAAACTGGAAGAGGTGCTATAGGAGGTAATTATGATAACCAAGAGAATTATCCCGTGTCTTGATGTAAGAGATGGCAAAGTAGTCAAAGGAGTCAATTTTGAAGGAGTCAGAGATGTGGACAGCCCGGTAAAGCTGGCTCAGCTGTATAATGAAATGGGTGCCGACGAACTGGTTTTTTATGATATAACTGCAACCAACGAAGGAAGAGAACTCTTTACAGATATAGTAGAGAAGGTGGCAAACGAAGTATTTATACCTCTTACAGTAGGAGGAGGGATAAACACTCTTTTAGACTTTGACAGGGTACTGAAAGCGGGAGCAGATAAGGTGAGCGTGAATTCCGGGGCAATAAAAAATCCCGAGCTCATCAGAGAAGCTGCTCTTAAGTACGGGAATCAGTGTGTTGTCCTTTCTGTAGATGTAAAAAGAGTAGACGGAGTATTTAAAGTATTCTTAAACGGCGGAAGAAAAGAAACTGATATGGAAGCCATTGAATGGATAAAAAAAGGATGCCAGCTAGGGGCAGGAGAAGTAGTAGTAAACAGCATAGACACTGACGGAGTAAAAGGTGGATTTGACCTGGAACTTTTGGAAGCTGTGGGGAATGTGGTAGATGTCCCTGTCATTGCATCTGGGGGAGCCGGGAAAATGGAAGATTTCAAAATACTATTTGAAAAACTTCCTAAAATAGACGCAGGGCTTGCGGCTTCTATTTTTCACTTTGGAGAGGTAAAAATACCGGATCTGAAGGAATACCTAAAAGAACAAGGAATCGAAATCAGAATATAATTTGAGGAGAGTAGAGATGGAAAATATTAAATTTGATGAAAAAGGTCTAGTACCTGCAATAATACAAGACTGTACAAGTGGTCAGGTACTGATGCTGGCATATATGAACGAAGAAAGCTATAAAAAAACCCTGGAAACCGGTCAGACTTGGTTTTATTCAAGAAGCAGAGGGGAACTCTGGAATAAAGGAGCTACATCTGGAAACACACAGACAGTGAAAGAACTTTCTTATGACTGTGACGGGGACACGCTCCTAATAAAAGTAGATCAGAAGGGCCCTGCTTGCCACACAGGTGAAAAGTCATGTTTTTTCAACAGAGTGACAGAGGAAAAAAATATGAGCCTGGGAGAAGTGCTAGGTGCCCTAGATGACATATTAAAAGACAGAAAAGCCAATCCTGTGGAAGGTTCTTATACCACTTACCTCTATGAAAAGGGAGTGGACAAGATACTGAAAAAAGTAGGAGAGGAAAGTGCAGAGGTCATCATCGCTGCTAAAAATCCAGACAGATCGGAGCTTGTCTATGAAGCAAGCGACCTCATCTATCATCTTCTGGTTCTTTTAAACGAACGTGGAGTAGAGTTAGACGAGATAACTACACAGCTAATAGGCAGAATGAAATAAAATTTAAACAGAACTGTCAGATTAATTCTGGCAGTTTTTTATTTTTTGTAAAATAGCTTTGTCTGATAAAAGGAAAAAAAAAAAGGAAGGGAATAAAGTATAAAAGGGATGGGAGGCAGATTTATGACTGAATACAAGCCTATATTAAATGTGGAAGAAATATCCCCTGTACTGAAAAAAATATCACTTTTTGCAGGTATATCAGATAGTAAATTAAGTAAGCTCGTCAATTATCTTAAAAAAGTGGAATATAAAGACTCTGAAATCATATTTGATCAGGGAAGTCCTCCTACTCAGATATACATAATCAAAAAGGGAAGGGTAAAACTGGTGGAATACGTCAACTACACTCCCTACCAGCTTTTTGAGCTGGGGGAAGGAAACTGTATAGGGGAAGCCTCTATAGTGGGAATACAGACCCATGAAGTGACAGCAGTGGCAAAAGGAGATACAGAGTTTATAGTCCTTCCAAAAAAAATATTTCTGGAAATATTTGAAACAGACAAAGAACTCTTCTGTCTGATGATACTGAACATTGCGAAGGAAGTGTCAAAACGGCTGGCAAAGACAGATAATCTTTTACTTCAATACATAGATAAGTCCAAACATCCTGGTTAGAAAGGAGGAATAACATATGAAAATATTAATTGATGAGTCCAGAATAAAAGAGCTGATAAAATATATTCTGCAAAATAATTTTGACATAAATAACTCTAAGGAGATAAAAGAGGTGGAAAAAGAGATAATGAACAGATTTGACGAGAAAGAGGTATTAAACTTTCTGTATAGTTACATCAATGAACTTTTGAAAGAGATAATAAAGGGCAATGACTGATTTTTTGTGAAATTTATTTTACACTTTGGTTTTTTATTTGGAGAAAGCCGGAGCACAGGACACTACGAAGATAATATCCACACCTATATAGATTAGCATTGATTTTATTAAAATTTTCATTTTTTCCTCCTTAAAAAATCTCACTTCACCCCCTATACCAAGGGTGAAGTGAGATTTTTTTATCTATACCAGCTTTATTACCAGCACTGAGAGTTCATCTTTTCCCGGATTTTTCCATCCGTGGGGGATCGCTTTCGGACTGTCTATAAACATCCCTTCTGACACCTCTTTACTCTCTTCTCCTATCTCTATAATACCTGTCCCTTTTATCACATAAAAGATAACATCAACAGGAGTCGTATGTACCGGCAGAACTCCTCCAGGCTGAATAACTATATTTACGCACTGGGTGGAAAACCCTGTGGGTATTTTTTTTGCCTCTACTTTGTCTGCTCTTGAAAATCCCTCTAATTCATTTAAATTTATTATATTCATCTCTGCTCCTCCCTTATTGAATTCATAGTGATACTGAAAATATTTATAATAAATTATACCACCTGTTTTAAGGGAAACAGCGTGACTATTGTCACGTCAAAAAAGAAATTTTAAATAAAGGATACCTAGGTTTTTAAAGTATATAAATTAGTAAGAAATTTTCAGCTTATTTTTTAGATATAGTTGTATGAAGTTTTAGCGGGGGTGAGTATTATGCTCGGTATTGTGTTGATTATATTGGTTTTGGCACTCTTAATATTTCGTTCC
>NZ_JBFHGC010000287.1:0-3712 GCF_041583315.1 Ilyobacter sp.
GTCGAAAGGTTAAGTGTTTTTGAAGATTCGTACGAATGCGAAATGTGTGGCGATTCAGTTTATATATATAAGATGGAACTATTTTGAACAAATTCAGAAATTGTTGCAAACGTGGGAGGTATACTATGAAAAAAAAGGTGAACTTATTTGTTAATTTTGTATCTCAAATTGACTTTACAGAATTTGAACATCATAGGACTATAAAATGTCCTAAGCCTCAAAATGGCAAAGACATAGAAACGTTAGCAAGCTACTTAGAAACTATAGATGGTGTAGGGAAAAACGTAATCATCAGAAACTTTATAGCTATGTCTGATGTTCCACAAGAAAAACAATGAAAGACATCCTAAAAAAATTCTGGGACCTGTATAAAAGGAGGCAGTTGAAGTGTTGGGAGTTTCAAAGCCGCAACAACTATTGAACTATATAAATTCTTTGCCTATTGAAGAAGAGTTGTATTGGCATAGTAAGAACAAACTTTATAAAGAAACTAGAGTGGCTACAAAGTTTAACTTTGACTTTACTACGATAGGAGAAAAGTACAATCTTAGAGGTGTGAAATACAACAAACCTAAACAAAGTTTTTACCGTTTGACTAAAGCTTCAAATAAAGAAAAGCATAGCTATACATCTATTGCCGCTCTGTGGTTCAGCATTACGTTCGACGATGAATTTGGAAGGGAATAGGTAAGAAAAGTAAATACGTTATTTGCACAAAGTCATAACTTTATAAAACGGAGGATAAGCATGGAGAAGAATAATTCAGAACATATAACTCAGTCTGAGAAGTGGAAATTTTTCAAAAATTACTTACATAACGAACTAGAAATAACCAAAGCAGATATAAGAGGATGGATAGAAGATGCAGTAAAACATCAGGCTGTTGAAATGATACAGAGGTCTTTCGAGGGTGCTGATATCGATGATTTAGCAAGAGTTGCAATATCGAAGGAAGTGAGGAAGTCGATTAACTTTTACCAAGCTGAAAAAGAAATTATATCAGTAGCCGGAAAAGAGATGGCTAAAGAGCTTTTAGCTGAGTATAAGAAATAGTTATTATAACTCTGTATAAAGTCTGGAATTTCTAATCTTATATTTTAGCAATAAAGGAGGTTTGAGTGTCATATAAATATCTTACTAAAGAGAATATGTATAAAATATCTAAAGAAAATATAAAGCTTTATGACAGGTACTTGAAGAGCAGCATTATTAAGAATAAAGACACTAAAGACACAACGTATAAGACTTACAAAAATTCATTTTACCATTTCCTTGTTTATCTAGAAAAAGAATGGGAAAACATAACATTGTATTCGAAAAGTTTTATGGAGGATGCCGTAGATATTATCGAAGGGTTTATAGCATGGTCCCAGGACAAAGGTGTGAATAAGAAAGCAGTAAATAACAAGGTTGTGTCTATAAGCTCATTTTATATCTGGAGTGTCAAAAGAGGATTAATAGATACTCACCCTTTTCTCCATAAGCTTGATAGGGTGAAGGGTGCTAAAGAGGAGAAAATAAGAAAGTCATATTTTCTCACTATGGAACAAATTATAGAGATTAGAGTGGCAATGAGATATAAAGAGAAAGAGTTTGATATCCAGGACAGACTTCTCTGGGAGATCTTCCTAGACTCAGGCAATCGAATGGGGGCTGTGAGCAGATTGCCACTGTCACGATTAAATATAGAAGAGGGAATATTTGAAGATGTTCGTGAAAAACACGGGAAAATAGTAGATGTAATCTTTTATGAAAAGGCAAAGGCATTGATAAAAGAGTGGCTTGAGATTAGGAAGGAACTAGATGGCCAGGAAATTGATTCTCTGTTTATAACAAAATACCGCGGAGAATGGAACGTGATGAGTAAAAATACTATAGGGGATCGTATAAGGAAAATGGGTAGACTGATTGGTATAACGGACCTGTACCCTCATTCACTCAGGAAGACTAGTATAAATTTAGTTAAGAAGCTTACTGGGAGTATAGAGGAGGCATCTGAGTTCGCTGGGCACAGTGGACTTACAGTTACTAAAGATCACTACATTGAACCGATATCTAAGAAAAAACAAAAAGCTAGGATTAAGCAGCTAAGAGAAGAAAAGGGCTGGAATTAGTTAGGAGGTATTAATATGAAGCAAATGTTAACTGTTGAAGATGTGATGGAGGTATGCCAAGTTAAGCAAGCGAAAGCTTATCAACTTATAAAACAAATTAATAATGAAATGAAAAAAGAAGGTTATATAGTAATCAGAGGCAGGGTAAATTCTAAATATCTCATGAAAAAACTGGGTATAACCTCAGAAGAAAGAGTGAATTAGATGGCTGCTTATAAAGACGGTAAAAAATGGAAGGTACTTTTCTATTATGCTGAAGAGGGGAAAAGAAAACAAAAACATAAGAGAGGGTTCTCTACTAAAAGGGAGGCCTTAGAGTGGGAAAGAGAATTTCTTTTGGAATCAACTTTTTCTATGAATATGAAATTTAAAGGGCTGTACAATTTGTATATGAAAGATAGCATACACAGAATTAAAGAAAAAACCTACTTGATAAAAGATATCATCTTCCAGCATCAAATCTTGCCTTATTTCGGAGAAATGGAAGTTTCAAAAATAAATGCTGTTTCAGTAAGAAATTTTCAAAATGATCTAATATCTTCTATCAACCCCAGAAGCAATAAAAAATATAGCTCTCATTATATAAAAAAAATAAATGCTCAATTATCTTCTATATTTAACTTTGCTGTTAATTTTCACGGATTGAAAGAAAACCCTTGTCTAAAAGCCGGGGCATTAAACCTTATATACGAAAAGAAAATGAACATCTGGACCTTAGAAGAGTTCACTGCTTTTACAAGAGTGATTAAACACAAACCTATAAGTTACGCTGGGTTTAACGTATTATTCTGTACAGGGATTAGAATAGGAGAGCTCCTGGCTCTCACAAGAAAGGATGTAGATCTAAAAAATAAAACAATCAATATTTCAAAAAGTTATGGAAAAGTAAACGGCAAAGATATTATAAGCACACCTAAAACCCAGTCTAGCAACAGGATTATCTCCATCCCTGATAAATTAGTTGGAATTCTAAAGGAATACTTCGATAGAATATATGATCTATCTGTAGATGACAGAATCTTCAACGTCACACAGTATGTATTCAGAAATGACATAGAGAGACATTCTGAGAAAGCTGGAGTAAAAAAAATCAGAATACATGATCTTAGGCATTCTCACGCGAGTATGTTAATTAATGCTAATGTTAATCCTCTAGCAATTTCAAAGAGGTTAGGGCATGCTAAAGTAGATATGACACTCAATACTTATTCTCATTTGTACCCTTCTTCTGAAGAAAAACTTCTGGAAATCTTAAATAAAAAACTTTGGGAATAAGCCAAAGTTTTTTTGATTTATTACCATTTTATTACCAAATAAAAAAGAGCAGAACTTAGGTTCTGCTCTAACTATTATTTTTAGTGGTGCCACCTGCCGGAGTCGAACCGGCGACCTCTACCTTACCATTACAATGACGTTTTTTATATATCCTCTGCCCTTTTATTTTCAATGGTTCATAATTTTGTTTGCTTGATTTTTATAGCATTTTCTATATGTTTTTTAATTTTTTATTACCAAAATATTACCAATTTATTTTATTTAAAAATATCTCTAAATATATCAAATATAGAATGCAAGTGTGGTCAGCAGCAATGGCGGTA
>NZ_JBFHGC010000288.1:0-3707 GCF_041583315.1 Ilyobacter sp.
AATGACCGAAGTGAAATCCTTAGTAAAAATCAACTGTCTGAGCGAAGCGAGTTTTGATTTTTTCTTGGATTTCCAAGGGCATTTAGCTTATTTTTCACAGGCCTTGATTTTTGGTTACTTTTCATCAAGGAAAAGTGACAGCAATTCTATAGAAATTAAGTAATTAACTCATAAGTAATAAAAAAAATAGGAAAATAAAAAAAGACAGATCCTAAAATCACTGTCTTTTTTTTATTTCCCAATTATTTGCTAAGTATTTTAGCTATTTTAGGACTAAGAGTTTTAACGTTTGACTTAAGAATGTTTAACGTTTCAGCTTCATTAGCTCCTTTAAGAGTCTTAAGCATCTTAGAACAAACCTTAACTTTAACTGCTTCTCCGTTGATAACAATCTTAGTAGGCTGAAGATTTGGCTTCCAAACTCTGTTAGTACATCTGTGTGAGTGAGAGACTTGATGTCCAAAAGTCATTCCTTTACCAGAAATTTCGCATCTTTTCATATATTACACCTCCTTAAAGACAAATTGCAAATTATTATATCATTAATGCCAGTAAATATCAAGCTTTTTTTATGTATAGAGAGCCTTTGCAACATAGCCAAATGATTTTTATTGTGATATAATGAAATGAAAAATTGTATATTATAGGGTGGTGTATGTGAATAAACACAGCTTAAATGTATTGGAATTTGATAAATTAAGAGAAGAGATTGCAGGGTATTCTCAGATAGAGGATACCCATATTTCCATAACAGAAATGATCCCTTATAAAGATATAAACCTAGTAAAAAAAGAGCTAGAGATCGTAAGGGATCTTATGGATTTTTTGAAATACGATGGCGGAGCAGAAACTGCCGGGATAAAAAACATCAATAAAACAGCAAAAAAATCAGAACTTATAGGTGCTTATCTCGATGCAGAAGATCTGTGGGATATAAAAGAAAACCTTAAAATATTCAGACTTTTCAAAGGTAAGCTTGAGGAGCTGGAAAAATATAAAGAACTCACAGCTAGATTCAAGAATACCCCTATATATAAAGGGCTTGAGGAGATCATAAACAAGGCTGTAGACAATGAAAAAAACATAAAAGATGACGCTTCATTAGATCTGAGAGATATAAGATTTCAGAAAAAAATAATTGCCACTAACATCAAGAAAAAATTTGATGATATCTTTTCAAACTCAGCCTATTCCAAGGCTATACAGGAAAAAATAATAACAACAAGAGACGGGAGAAGTGTAATACCTATAAAAGCTGACTTTAAGGGGCAGATAAAAGGTATCGAACACGACAGGTCATCTAGTGGTCAGACGGTGTTTATAGAGCCCATATCCATAGTCTCTCTCAACAACAAGGTAAGGGAGCTAGAGGTAAGGGAAAGAGAGGAGATAAGAAAAATACTCCTCAGACTGACAGACCAGGTAAGAATAAATCTGGAAGGAATATATCTTGTGGGTGATGCAATACTAGACCTAGACAAGTTATCTGCCAAGGCAAACTATGCTATAGATAAAAAATGTACAGTACCTGATATAAATAATAAAGAGATAATAAGTCTTGTAAATGCCAGGCATCCTTTTATACGTCCGTCTGATGTGGTACCACTTACTTTTGAGATAGGAAGAAAGTACAATACCCTTCTTATAACAGGACCAAATACAGGAGGAAAGACAGTAGCCCTAAAAACAGCAGGACTGCTGACACTAATGGCTCTTTCGGGAGTGCCAATACCAGCAGGGGAGAAAACAAGCATCGGATATTTCACAGGAATATTTGCTGATATAGGGGATGAGCAGAGTATAGAACAATCTCTGTCGTCATTCTCGGCTCACCTGAAAAATGTACAGGAGATACTGGACAATGTGACAAAATCCTCCCTGGTACTGCTAGATGAACTGGGGTCGGGAACAGATCCTATGGAGGGATCGGCTTTTGCCATGGCAGTAATAGACTATCTGAAATCTAAAAAGTGCAAGGCTATGATATCCACTCACTACAGTGAAGTCAAGGCACACGGATACAATGAAGAGGGGATAGAGACTGCCTCTATGGAATTTGACTCAAATACCCTTTCTCCAACATACAGACTTCTCATGGGAGTACCGGGAGAAAGTAACGCCCTCACTATAGCCAAGAGGCTAGGGGTTCTAGATGAGGTAATAGAGAGAGCCAAATCATATATAAGTGACGACAATAAAAAAGTCGAAAGCATGATAAGCAACATAAGAGAGCAGTCTGAAGGTCTGAATATAATGAAGGCTCAAGTGGAAAGTCTCAAAGAGGAAGCCAGAAAGAACAAAGAAGAGTATGAGAATAAACTGGCAGCCCTTGAAAAAGAAAAAAATGAAATTCTAAAAGAGGCCTATGAAAAAGCTGATAAGATGATGAGAGAGATGCAGTCCAAGGCCAAGGCTCTCGTTGATAAAATACACACAGAAGAGAGCAAAAAAGAAGACGCAAAACTCCTGCAAAAAAGCCTGAATATGATGAAAAATGCCCTTAGAGATGAAAAAAATAAGACTATAGTTTCAAAACCCAAGATAAAAAGAAAATTGGAATTCAGAGAGGGAGAAAAGGTTTTTGTAAAGAGTATGAGTCAGCATGCAGTAATAACCAGAATAAACGAACACAAGCAGGTAGCTCAGATACAGGCCGGAATACTGAAACTTGAGGTGTCTATAGATGATCTCAAGAAAGTAGAGGAGTCAAAGACAAAGCAGTATAATACAGTGCATATACATAAAAAAACAACAGTGAGATCTGAAATAGATATCAGGGGTAAGATGGTGGATGATGCGATACATGATCTGGAAACCTATATGGACAGAGCACTGTTAAGTGGTTTCTCAGAGGTCTATGTGATACACGGTAAGGGAACAGGAGCCCTGAGAGCAGGAATAATAGAGTATCTGAGAGGATGTCATTATGTGAAATCCTTTAGAACCGGAGGCCACGGAGAAGGCGGAATAGGATGTACCGTGGTAACATTGAAGTAAAGGATGATGAGATGAAATATACCTTTATAGTGGCAGCTGCAGGAGTGGGAAAAAGAATGGACTTAGGCTATCCAAAACAGTTTTTGGAATATGACGGAAGGCCGGTCTTTATAAAAACTCTTGAAAAAATAGACAGAAACCCAAAGGTGACAGATATAATAGTTGTGACAAATGCAGAGTATACACATAAAGTAGAGGAACTGTGTAAAAAATATAAAATTGAAAAATTGAAATGTGTGGTACAGGGCGGGAAAGAGAGACAGGACTCTATATATAACGCCCTTGAAAAAGCAGGAGATTCTGACATTATAGCTGTCCAGGACGGAGTGAGACCTTTTATCCAGGATAGATTTATAGAGGATTCCTATGGGATGCTGGAAAAAAATCCAAAGGTAGACGGAGTGGTTATAGGGGTTCCTGTAAAGGATACTATAAAAACAGTGGATAAAGATGGTTTTATAACCTCTACACCAGACAGATTCCTATTGATGGCTGCCCAGACTCCTCAAGTTTTTCGTAGAGATATTCTGAAAAAAGCCTATGAAGATGCCAAAAAAACTAATTATGCGGGAACAGATGATTCTTCCCTTGTGGAAAGGGTCGGAGGAAATGTAATAATTCTTGAGGGAAGTTATGGAAATATAAAAATAACAACCCAGGAAGATCTAAAATATCTTTGATATAATGGGGGAAAAGATGAAGTTAGCAGT
>NZ_JBFHGC010000289.1:0-3695 GCF_041583315.1 Ilyobacter sp.
AAGATGATTAAAAAGCCTGGCTTGATCATCTATCCATTGAAAGGTTGCATTGGAAAAAATTAAATCATATCTTTTCTCAGGATTATAACTTTCCACATCTTCAACTATAAAATTAAGATTGGGAGCTCCGTTTAATTTCTCCTTTGCTGTCTCAATCATTGCAGGAGAAATATCCAAAAGATCTATTTCAGAATTTGGAAATCTTTTCAATATTTTTTCAGAAAAAATACCAGTACCGCACCCTACTTCCAATATATTATATTTATTTTTGGAGCCATGTACAAAAATTTCCAATTTATCAGCCATGTGTCTTTGGACTTCAGCATAGGTGTCGTATGTTTTGGCCCCTCTGGAAAAATTTTGGCTTACTCTCTTCTTATCAATTATAGCCATTTTTTAACCCATCTCCCACATTTTCTTTACGTTTTCCATAAATAAAAAATCTTCTTCAGAAGTTCTTCCTTTTACTGTAAGATATCCCCCTACAAGCATTCCGTTGGCTCCACTCATAAAAGCCATTCCCATGAAATCTTTCAGAACTCCTTCTCTTCCGGCACCTATTTTTATAACCTTGTCCTTAAATATGATTCTGTATACTGCTATGGTTTTAAGTATCTCATCCATAGAAAGGTGTTCTCTATTCCCCAGAGGTGTCCCCTCTATAGGACTAAGAATATTCACAGGTATTCCGTCCACTTTTAATTCCTTTAGGGTGAAGGCCATATCTATCCTGTCCTCCCAGGTTTCTCCCATACCTATTATTCCACCGCTGCACACTTCCATACCTATTTTTTTGGCTGCTTTTATTGTGGCTAGCCTGTCGTCTATCTTGTGAGTCGTCGCCACTATTTTGTTGTAGGCATTTATAGAAGTCTGCATATTGCTGTGAAATCTAGTCACTCCTGCTTCTTTAAGTTCATTTAGCTCCTCTTCATTGAGAAGACCTATAGAACAACATATATTTGTAGTTATACCCTCTTTTTTAGCATCCTCTACAAACTCTTTTATACTATCATATTCTTCTGATCCTTTTTTTATACTTCTACCACTTGTAACAACTCCAAACTTAGTACTTCCTAGTTTTTCTGCTCTTTTATATTCAGACATTAATATGTCTTTTTCTTTCAAATCATAAGTAGTTAGGCTCGTTTTATAATGAGCAGACTGGGCACAAAACTTACAGTCCTCTTCACACTCACCTGATTTTGCATTGGATATTGTACAGGTATGGAGTGTGTTTCCACAATATTTTTCTCTTATCTCATTTGCTACAGAAAAAAGCTCCATTAATTTTGATCCTTTTATTTTACAAAGCTCTAAAGCTTCCTCTTTCGTTATTTCTCTATCAATAAAGTCTCTTATGTTCATTTATTCCTCCTCAAAAGTTTATCTGCCCACAAGGAAATTATAACATAAATATATTATTTTTGCTCTTCAAAAATAAATTCAAAATGAAGGAGTAACAGCTTTAATAAAAGCAATCACTCCTTCCTAATTTTAAATCTATATTTTTATAAAAAATATGGATACTTCTCAAATATTTGTTCTAAATTTCAGACATTATAAAGTTTTTAGACCTCTCCAAATGGATTTTGTTTATTTCCAGGGCTTTATTTATATCATTCTCTTTTATGGCATTCACAAGCTCTACATGATCGTCATAAGCCTGTTTTTTTCTGTCAAAATCCTCAATAGCCATTTTTCTGAATCTTCTCAAGTAGAGATTCATATTCTTTATAAGGTCTTCCACCCTTGACATCTTTGCAATACTGTATAGGGTGTTGTTAAACTTAGAAAACAGCTTAAATATATCATCGTTATTTTTATTCTCAGCCATCATTTTTTTTGTATCTTTTATTATATTTTCCAATTTCTTTATGTCTGACTGAGAGGCTTTTTTTATAACTTCTTCTAGGATTATCCCTTCTAGAGCAATCCTGATCTTATAGATCTCCTCTACATCCTCTTTTGTACAATTTTTTACTATTACTCCGCCTTTGCTGTGAGACTCTACATAACCTTCTAATTCCAACATTCTTATGGCTTCCCTCAATGGAGTTCTGCTTATCTGAAATTTTTCAGCATATTCTGTTTCAACAATTTTTTCTTCAGGAGATATTTCCCCGTCTATTATCATTTTTTTCAAAATTTCATATACACGCTCTCTCATGGGCTTGTTTTTCTGTATGATCATGGGTATCTCCTCTCATTTTAAAATAACCTTTTTTTATCCATTACAATAAGTTATTGTAATTTATAGATAATATTTTGTCAATTTAAATAAATTCAAAGGGAAAACCCATGCTCATAATAAAAAAATATAATGGACGATTTGGATGCTGCATTATATAAATGTACATTCTATTTTTATTATTTAATTTATAAAGCTCAGGACAATTATTTATCTTTTGAAATAATTCAATTTAAGAAACCCTAAAGTCTGACAAACTCCTTCGTTGTTTTATTCAAAACTTCGCATCCGTCTTTTTTTACAACTACGTCATCCTCTATCCTGACTCCTCCAAACCCCTCTATATATACACCCGGCTCTATGGTGACAACCATATTTTCCTCGAGAACCAGATCCTCCGCCTTATAAGATAGATAAGGATATTCATGGATCTCAAGCCCTATACCATGACCAAGTCCATGACCAAAGCAGTCTCCAAATCCTTTTTCGGTTATATAATCTCTGGCTATCTTATCTAGTTCTCTGGTTGTAATTCCTGCCTTCACAGCATCTATGGCTTTTTGCTGTGCTTCTTTTACAGTGTTGTATATTTCATAATGTCTTTCCGTAGGATTTTCTCCGAGATATACTGTCCTCGTCATATCAGATACATAGCCCTTATAAAAACATCCAAAATCAAACTTAACAAACCCCTCTTTCTCGAGTTTCTTTTCACTTGCAACTCCGTGTGGCATAGCCGACCTGTAGTTTGAAGCTATGATCGTATCAAAAGACGGCCCTTCAGCCCCTAGCTTTTTCATCTCATACTCTAGTTCTGTAGCCAGTCTTTCCTCTGAAATCCCTTCTTTTATAAGACTTTTTATATTTTCAAAGGCCTTGTCGGCTATCTTTACAGCTTCTTTTATAAGATCTATCTCTTTTTCGGTTTTTATCATTCTTACCTTCAAAAACCTATCCTCTATACCTGTATATTCCAGATTCCCGAAGTTCTTTTCAAAACTCCTGTACTGAGCCAGGGTCACACTTCCGTCCTCTATAGCCAGCTTCTTTATTCCGGCCTCTTTTATGAGGTCTCCCGCCTTACCTACAGGATCCCTGTCCTCTCTTATGAGCTGAAACCCATTAGGGACTACCTCTTTTTTTCCCTGCTCCTCATATCTGAAGTCTGTAAGGAAATATCTTTTATCCCCCAAGGCAAGGGCTACTCCTGTGGTTCCCGTAAATCCCGTAAAGTACCTCACATTTATCATATCCGTAATCAGTATCCCCTGGGCTCCCAGCTCTTCCATTATTTTATTCAGCTTCATATTTTTCTCCCTTCAATATTTTTTATAATTAATTAAGTTATTACATTAATGAATAAATTACTGAATTTCTCCGAAGTTGATGTTACTTTTCCTTGATGAAAAGTAACCAAAAATCAAGGCCTGTGAAAAATAAGCTAAATGCCCTTGGAAATCCAAGAAAAAATCAAAACTCGCTTCGCTCAGACAGTTGATTTTTA
>NZ_JBFHGC010000290.1:0-3694 GCF_041583315.1 Ilyobacter sp.
CCACTTCTCCGATTCCATACTCTTCAAGTATCTCCACATCAAATCCGTATTCTGATCCCAGAGTCGATGCTTCCAGCGCCAGAGTTTTTGGATAGATGACATTTGCAGGTTCATTTACAAGGTCTCTGGCTATATTTACCGCCTTTCCTAAGACCTCCCCTTCTGTCATCTCGCTCTCCCCTGCCGGGTCGAAATATTCTATAGCAAGAGACTTATTCTCGTTTTCTTTTGTTTTATACCTGTCAAACTTATAGTTAATATGATAGGCCGCCTCTGCTATGGCGTCCATATTCTTCAGTTTTTCTTCTTCCGTGCTTATGATTATCTCTCCGGCAGATCCGTTGAGAGCCTTATAAAGAGCTTTTATTATAGAGTCTCTTGTCAGTTCCTCTTCTTTCCCCGCTCCTACAAGAACCATATTAATGAGATTTCCGTACTCTAGAAAACTGGCTTCTAACACCTCTCCGTTTTTACCCTTAAACTTTTTTTCATCAATCATTTTATTCAAAAGCACCTTGTTTTCTTCTGATATAAAACTACAAATTTCTACCTTGTCTTCAAGATAAAGAATTACATTTTTAGAATAATTTTTTTTGAGGTTTTTCACAATTTTAAAATACATAGCTTCTCTCTTTCTGTTAAATTATTTTTTACTATCAATTAATGTTATACACCCATTAACAAAAAATGGCAATTCCAACTTTTTTTAGTTCCAGAATTTTATGTTCCTTTTAGTTTATTTACACTCGTTTTGCTGTTATTAGTTAATATTCTTTGCGATGTCTTGCCCTGTTTTTTCTTGACTTTTTATGAAAAAAAAAGTATAATCCCCTTCGTTGTTAAATAACACTTAATTTTTTTTAAATCTTACACAGGAGGAAATAAATGAACAAAAGTTTTTTAAATACACTAGAATGTGCTGAAGCTGTTGTCAAATTGGCTATCAAAAAATCCCACACCAAACCTTCTAAAGTGTTCTTGCTTGGATTCATGGGAGGAATCTTCATCGGTCTTGCATATGTGGCATATATAACCGTTTCTCAGACTTTAGGAGGGAATTTTGATCCCGGATTTGCAAAATTCATGGGGGCAACAGTGTTCCCGGTTGGAATCATGCTTGTTCTTTTTGTAGGTGGAGATCTTTTCACAGGAAACAACCTAGCATTCATAGCCTATTGTACAAAAGATGTCACTCTGAAAGAAGTTCTGATAAACTGGGTATCAGTATGGTTTGGTAATCTTGCCGGAAGTATCTTTATAGCTTGGGTTGCTTTTATGGGTGGAATTTTCAAGAGTCCTGCCATGCACGCAGCCACTGTGACTCTTGCTGAGCATAAAGTTCACCTTACATTCACAGAGGGGCTTTTCAGCGGATTTCTATGTAATATCTTAGTAGCTCTTGGGGTATGGATGACATTTTCCGCCACAGATTCCATAGGTAAGATCTTCTCAGCCTGGTTTCCCATTATGATGTTTGCTCTTTCAGGATATCAGCATGTTGTAGCAAACATGTTTGTCCTTTCCATAGCCAAAATGATAGACCCGGCTATTTATTCGGCAGGTACTGCTGTCAGTCATAACCTTTTTCCAGTTACCATGGGAAATCTCCTTTCAGGTGGAATATTCATTCCGGTAGTCTATTATATCCTTTATCTAAAAAAAGACGCCTAAAGGCGTCTTTTTTACTTGTCTTCTTTACAATTAAAATTTTCCGAAATACTCAGAATCTGTCAACATAGAAAAAGAGAATCGCTATTCTTCTGTTTAGATTCAGAAAGACTACTTTTCAACCTCTTATAGATACTGCCAAAGCTATCATCCTTTTGTCCTTCTGCAACCCCTATATTTATTTTAATTTTGTTAGGTATTGGATCTAAATTTGAAGTTTTATTTTTTATTCTTTCTGAAATTTTTATCGCTTCCTTTTCCAAGGTCTCAGTCAGTATGACTACGAATATTCCGCTGTCTAGAATAAACAATTGGTCTATTTCCCTTATACTCTTATTTATTTCATTGGAAACATTTGAAGAAATCTCCTCTGACCACAGGTCAGCGACACTATTATTTATGCTTTCAAGATTAGCAATACTGAACATCACAAGAGAAAAAGGAGTCGAGTACCTGTTATAACGTTCTATCTCCCTGTATACAGCATTTTTAAGCTCATCTTTTGGATTTGGCCGGCCTATATTTTCAATTTTAGAAAATTCCGAGAGTTTTTCTGCAATGGCCTGAGTATTTTCATATACATCAAATGTATTTAACCCTAAGCTCAGCATCTCTCTCACATCTACCAAGAGTCTCAGCCACTTTTCCTTAAACCCGCCCATTTTTTCTCCGTGAAGGTGAAATAAAAACACTGTCTTTTCCAGATGAATTTTATTTTCCAGTACCACCGTAGATATCACCAGGACATCTTCATCCTCCAGCAAATTCTGTATATCTTCAAATCCAGCTGCACTTTTATCTTTTTCGATAATCATAAAATCATCTGTTATTTTATTTGAAAAGTCATTTTTTATTAAAGATCTTTTTATCTCCAGTTCCATAGAATTCACCATTGGTTCAGGACTATCAGAAAAAACCTCATTATTTTTACCAAACTTTACAACAGTTGTATTGAATATCTCTGACGGCTCTGACAATACAAATAAGGCGTGTTTTAAAAAATCACTCAGACTTTCAGAAAAGATCAGAGCATTGTTTATCTGTGATTTCATGTACAGACTCTTTTTTAGGAATATCTCTTCCTCCAAAAGATTTTGCATATAGAGATTGGATTTTATGAAATAATTAATTGTCTTCAACTCACATCTCGTATTCAAAAAATCCCCATTTTCATCATAGACACTTATCCCGTTTAAGACTGTCTCTATGACTACCCCGTCTTTTCTTCTGAGCTTTATCATGGCATTTTCCAAGCATCCGTAATCTTTCAGACGGGGAAACCCGGCTTTCACAGTGGGAAGGCTTTCTTCTAGTACAAAGTCTCTGAAATATTTTCCTATAACTTCGTCCTCTTTATATCCAGTTTCTTTCAGCCAGTTTTCATTGACGTAGATTATCTTTCCGTCTTTTTCAAGCATCTGAAACATTGTGCTTTTAGGCTCGGTGTACTTAGCGTTATATTTTATAATTTTAGAGTCCAAAGGCTCACCTCTTACTTTCATCAAATAATTATAAACAAATCTTATACTTTTTATTCCCATTTCGTAAATCTTATCTCATACCTTTTAAATTATGGGTTTTTACACCACACTTTTATAGAATAATAAAAAATTACATCTCAAACTTCAGTTGTTTTATCCACAGCTTTAAGACTAATTTCTTCACACAGTAAATTTATTCTAAATAAAAACCATATACCTTTTTATTTTATAAATTTATAATAAAAAAACCTAGGATCAACCTAGGTATAATTTATAAAAATGGTGCGGAGGGGGAGACTTGAACTCCCACGTCGAAGACACTAGATCCTAAGTCTAGCGCGTCTGCCAATTCCGCCACCCCCGCATTGAGTGGTGCCGCTTATCGGAGTCGAACCAATCACCTACTGATTACAAGTCAGTTGCTCTACCAGATGAGCTAAAGCGGCATATTATGTTGTTTGATTTTTAATGGCGGGAGTGACGAGACTCGAACTCGCGACCCCCGGCGTGACAGGCCGGTGCTCTAACCAACTGAGCTACACCCC
>NZ_JBFHGC010000291.1:0-3685 GCF_041583315.1 Ilyobacter sp.
CTCGTTTAGCTGCTGTCCCTCCCCTCCGAATCCAAAGGAAACAGTCTGTGGAGGATTGAGTTTTTTAAACTCTTCAGCCATATAAATCTGTGCCTCTTTCAACGTATAGTCGTCTTCTAAGTTGGCAGATATGGTGACCTTTCTGATCTTGTTTTTTCTTTCTACCTGGGAAGCACCCTCCTCGATTTTTATACTTGCTACATCCCTTATTTTTATAGAGCTTCCCTGGGGAGTCTTTATTTTGGAGTCCAGAAATTTATCTATGGATTCTCGGAACTCTTTTGCCAGCTGGACAGTGACATCGATTTCTTCGTTGTCGGTCTTTATGGTAATTGGATCATCTCCCAGTATCTGATAACTCAGGGCCTGGGCTATCTCTGTGACTCGCAGTCCGTAAGACTGTGCCTTGTCTCTGTTTATTATTACCTTGGCCTGAGGCCCTCCACCCTCTATAGAGGATTTAAAGTCCACAAGTCCTTTTTTCTTTTTCATAACTTCAAAGATCTCTTTTGTGATGGATTCCATCTGGAGGTAATTTGAGGAATAGATTTCAAACTGGAAATCTCTCTCTGAATTTTGAGGCCCCCTGAAAACAGTAGTCAGGTTGAGTTTCACATCTGGTATTTTTGACAGGTCACTCCTCAGAGAATCCACTATGGCAAAGACGTCACGGGATCTGTCTTTTTTCTTTTTCAGCTCTACGTTTATTGCTATCTGGTCTGGATTTCCTGTGGTGCTGTATCTCACCATCTCATCATTTTCTTTTTCCTGTATCACTCTTTTTTCCAGGAGCTGAGAAGTACGTTCTGCCATGGAGAGCTCCATTCCTGATGGAAGCTCAGCTATTATGGTATACTGGCTTTCGTCCTGCTCGGGCATGAACTCGCCCCCTATATTTCCTGCTATAAAGAGTGATGCTATGAAGAGCATGATGGTGATGAAAAGTGTTTTCCATCTGTGAATCAGGGATATTTCCAGAAGCTTCATATATATTTTTCTTATCCTCTTTAATAATCTCCCGTCCTCACTGTGTTTCTCCTCTTTTTCCAGTATCTTGCTGGATATCATGGGGACAAAGGTAAGAGCCACAATAAGTGATGCCAACAGTGAAAATGAGATGGTATAGGACATATCACTGAAGATCTCTTTTGCTATGCCCTCTCTCAATACTATGGGAATAAATACAGCTACAGTGGTGGCAGTGGATGCCACTATCGGCATGGCAATCTCTCGTGCTCCCTCTCCTGCAGCTTCTGATGGGTTCTTTTTTAGTTCCTTATAATGTCTGTATATATTGTCTAGAACTACTACGGAGTTGTCCACCAGCATCCCCACTCCCAGGGAGAGGCCCATGAGAGATATGACATTGAGAGATATTCCCTTCATATCCATAAATGCAAAGGTGAATATTATTGAAGATGGAATGGCTAGAGCTATTATTGCAGTGGCTCTGAAACTCTTTAGGAAAATAAAAAGAATAATGGAAGCTAAGACAAGTCCTGTAAGGGCGTTATTTTTTACAGTGCTGATAGACTGATTTATAAACTTTGATGCGTCATAACCTACTGAAAGATATGTCTTTGCAGGGAGGTACGGAGAGAGTTCCTCTATATCTGCCTTTATACTGTCTGCTATATCTACGATATTACCATCTTCAGCCTTATTTACCATGACAGATACTGCAGGCTGTCCGTTTACCCTGTAAAAGGAATCCTGGTCTTTGTGGGTAAGAGTGACAGAAGCCACATCTTTCAGCCGGAGTATCTTTGAGTCTAAATTTGATATTACAATATTCTCTATCTGTGAAACATTTTCCAGCTCACCCTCTATTTTTACAAGGTAGCTTTTCCCACCTGATTTTGTTTCTCCTATTGGGATGTTTATATTTGACTGTTTTATGATATTGAATATATCCACAGAACTGAGATTATAGGAATCCAGTTTATAGGGATTTATCTCCACCAGTACCTCTTTTTCCAGTCCTCCCCTCACTGTGACATCTCCCACTCCCTTGACCCTCTGAAATCTGGGTTTTACCAGATTTTCAGCAGTGGATCTGAGGGAGACGATATCGTCCCCTATATAATCTACCAGTATAGAGGTCTCTGCCCCTATATCTATCTTGTCTGTGACAGGTTCATTGATATCGTCAGGAAGTTCACTCCTTATCTTGTTTACCTCTGTCTGTATGAGATCCACCTTATCATCAGAATTGGTCCCGTAGTCAAACTCAAGAACTATCTGAGATACCCCCTGACTTGAATAGGAATAAAAGTCTTTTATCCCCTCTACAAGGGAAACAGCATCTTCCAGTTTTCTGGTGACGAGCTTGTCCATATCCTCTGGAGATGCCCCGGGCCAGGTGGTCACCACAGTGGCCACAGGAATATTAAAATTCGGAAGCAAAGCCACAGGCATTTGTGAAAGACTGAGCAGACCGACGACTATCATCGTCACTATGAGCATGAGGGTAGTTGCGGGTTTTTTTATGGCAATTACCGGAATATCTCTCATACTATTCCACCTCCCTGATGCTGTCTCCGTTTTCTAGTAGATATTGTCCCTGCACCACTACCATATCTCCAGGAGATATTTCAGAAGAGATGATCTCATAGAGAGAATCTGACTCCATCCCTGTCTCTACACGGATAACCTTTGCTTCTCCGTCCTTTGCAAGGGCGATATAGCTGAGGAGGTCTTTTACCATGACGGCTTCCTTAGGAACTGCCAGGACATTTTTAGGATTTGACTGGAGTCTCACTTCAGAGTACATACCTTTTTTCAAGATCCCGTCGCTGTTGTCTAGGGATATTTTTACTGTGAATTTTTTTGTGACAGGATTGGCAGAGGGATTCACCTCGTATACTTTTCCGCTTACTGTCCTGGAAATATCAGGGATGTATACGGCCGTCTCTTTCCCGATAGAAATATTGGAGATATCTTCTCCCGGAACCCCCATCTCCACTTTCATGAGAGAGTCGTCTATTATACTGAAAAGAAATTTCTTTTCGTCAATATACTGATAGAGATCCAGGTCCATATCTGTGATCAGCCCGGAGATTTTAGCCTTTACCCTGAGGTCGTCATAGTCTTCCTTTGAGGCATTGAATTCAGCCAGAGACAACTGGTAGTCTGCTTCTGACATTGAGATATCATACTTCCAGCTTTGGTCATCTTTATATTTTTTGTAGAGCAGATAAGTGGCTTCTTTTTCTCTGACTCCTCCGTTTTTCAGTGATTCATATCTGACTTTTGCCTCTTGGAAAGAGCTTGTCATCTCATTATATTCTCTTTCAGAGATCAGCCTTTCTTTGTAAAGCTCCTCATTGCCTGCAAAGGTATTTTTTTCTCATTGAAATTCTTTTCTGCAGCAGCAAGGTCGCCTTTGGCTGAGATATAGGCAGATTTTGATTCTTCATATTTTCTGAGTATTTCGTCTTTCGAGAATTTTTTTGTTTTCCCAAGCTGAGATTTCTTATTTTCAATATCTGCTTTTGCTCTGAAATACCTTGAAGAGACAGTTTCATTTTTTATAGTGAGAATCACTTCACCTTTGGAAACCCTTTGGCCGTTTTTAAAATTTATCTCTACTATCTCTCCGCCTTTTTCAGTCACCTGCATCACCTGGGAGATAGGCTCTATATCAGAGTTGTCTACCACTCTCTTGTACATCTCTACACTTTGC
>NZ_JBFHGC010000292.1:0-3684 GCF_041583315.1 Ilyobacter sp.
AGGGCTCTTTTTTTGGGGTAAAAACTTATGGCAAAGTCTTTTTAGTTTATAATGGGGAATTAAAAACTGCGGCCAAGACACATCATTGCCATATTCATAACTGGTATTAGTATTATAATCTAATACATATCAAAAATCAACATTTATTTCAAAAATAAACCTTTTAAATCTAAAAGAGAACTGATAACTTCAAATTCAAGGTGGAATTGTCTTGTGAAACTCTGTTGGTGGTTTTAGTAAAGGTTTTGGCCTTTACTTTTAGTTGCATTTTTCCATAGTTTCCTTTATAATATGGTGTGAGAATTTAGATTTTAATAGGAGGAATCAAGGTGTTACAAAAATTTAAGAGAAATTTTTCGATAATTGCACATATAGATCACGGTAAATCAACTATTGCCGACAGATTACTCCAGGTAACTGGTACTGTATCAGAACGTGATATGAAGGCTCAAGTCTTAGACTCTATGGAACTTGAGAGAGAAAAAGGAATTACAATAAAGGCTCAGGCTGTTACCCTTTATTATGATGCAAAAGACGGAAACAGATATGAACTGAATCTAATAGATACACCGGGACACGTAGATTTTATCTATGAGGTTTCCAGATCTCTGGCCGCCTGTGAGGGAGCTATTCTTGTGGTAGATGCTGCCCAGGGTGTAGAAGCCCAGACACTTGCCAATGTATATCTGGCTCTTGAAAATGATCTGGAAGTAGTACCTGTAATCAACAAAATAGATCTTCCTGCAGCTGATGTGGACAAGGTAAAACAGGAGATAGAGGATGTCATAGGGCTACCTGCTGACGATGCTGTTCTTACTTCTGCAAAGGCAGGAATAGGTATAGAGGAGCTTCTAGAAGCTATAGTGGAGAGAATACCTGCTCCTGAGCACGAAGAGGAAGGACCTCTGAAAGCCCTTATTTTCGACTCGCATTTCGATGACTACAGAGGGGTAATTACTTATGTAAGAGTTCTCGACGGATGCATCAAAAAAGGCGACAAAATAAAAATATGGTCCACAGGAAAAGAGTTTGAGATATTAGAATGCGGTGTCTTCTCTCCAGTGATGAGATCTACAGGAGAGTTGAGCTCAGGTTCTGTTGGATATATAATTACAGGAGTAAAGACTATACAGGATACTCAGGTGGGAGATACTGTTACCCATGCTAAAAGACCTTGTGCAGAGCCTTTGCAGGGATATAGACCTGCTCAGTCAATGGTTTATGCAGGACTGTACCCATTATCTACAGATGATTATTCTGATTTAAGAGATGCCCTTGAAAAACTTCAGCTAAATGATGCTTCTCTTTCTTTTGTACCAGAGACTTCATTGGCACTTGGATTTGGTTTCAGATGCGGATTCCTAGGACTGCTTCACATGGAGATCATTGTAGAAAGACTCAGAAGAGAATATGATATAGATCTTATCTCTACTTCTCCATCGGTTGAATACAGAGTTCATATGGAAAACGGGAGTTCTTACACAATAGATAACCCTTGTGAATTCCCTGAATCAGGAAGTGGAAAAAAATCTGTAGAAGAGCCTTTTATAAAAGGTAATATTCTTGTACCTAAAGATTATGTAGGTAACGTAATGGAACTTTGCCAGGAAAAAAGAGGGATTTTCATTGATATGAATTATATTGACGAAAACAGAGCTATGATAACTTATGAACTTCCTTTGGCAGAAATAGTGATAGATTTTTATGATAAACTGAAATCCAGAACCAGAGGTTACGCATCTTTTGAATACGAGATGATAGGATATAAAGAGTCAAAGCTTGTAAAAGTGGATATACTTGTATCTGGAAACCCTGTAGATGCTTTCTCCTTTATATCTCATACAGACCACGCATCTTCTAGAGGAAGGGCTATATGTGAAAAGTTAAAAGAGATCATTCCTAGACAGCAGTTTGAGATACCTATACAGGCAGCACTAGGGGCCAAAATAATAGCCAGAGAAACTATCAGAGCATTCAGAAAAAATGTAACTGCAAAATGTTATGGTGGAGATATTTCCAGAAAGAAAAAACTTCTGGAAAAACAAAAAGAGGGTAAAAAGAGAATGAAGCAGATAGGAAACGTAGAAATTCCTCAGGAAGCCTTTGTATCTGTCCTCAAATTAAACGATTAACACATAGTTAAGATAATCTGAAATAAAATTTATCGGGTTCGGGTCTTTTTAAATAAAAGGCTCGAGCCCGTTTTTATTTGATAGGTATAAAAGAGGAATGGACAAATCTATTATAGCGTGACCTAATAATATTGAATTTTTTTCGTTAAAAAGGTATAATTTCATCTGAACATTTTATAATCGGAGGTCAAAATTGAAAATATATGACTTAATTGTAGTAGGAGGGGGACCGGCTGGGATTTTTGCTTCTATATATGCAGCAAAAAAAAATATGAGTGTAGCCATTATTGAGAAAAAAAACAATATAGGTAAAAAAATACTGGTAGCAGGTTCTGGAAAATGTAATATAACCCATGAAGGTGAAATAAATTATTTTTTAAATAGATACGGTGATCACGGGAAATTTTTAAAAACTGCTCTCTATAACTATAAACCAAAAGATTTGGTGGATTTTATAGAATCTAAAGGTCTGAAAATGCAGGTTTTGGAAAGCGGTAAAATATTTCCGGAAACCATGAAATCCACAGATGTACTGAACCTTTTGATAAAAGAGCTGAAGAAACTCAAAGTAGATATATTTACAAACAGCAAAGTGGAGTCAGCAAAGAAAGAAGATGAAGTTTTCAAGGTCAAAACAGACAGTGAGATATTTTCCGGGAAGAACCTTCTTATATCCACAGGAGGGAAGTCATATCCTGCTACAGGATCAGAGGGAGACGGCTACAGGCTCTCCCAGATGTTTGGGCATAGTATAGAGGCTCCAAAACCGGCTCTGACTACTGTATACGTTCATGATTATCTTTATGCCGACCTTTCTGGGATCTCTTTTAAAAACGTCAAAATAGAGCTCTACAGAGACGGGAAGAAACTGAAAGAGCATCATGGAGATGTCCTTCTGACCCATACAAACCTCAGCGGACCTGGAATAATTGATTTTTCAAGATATTTTTCAAAAGGAGATACACTTTATATAAACTTTATAGGGAAGGAATCAGATGTTATTTCAGAGGAACTTATTGAGAGTTCAGAAAAAAACGGGAAGCAGAGCATAAAAAAATTCCTTTCTGGATACAATGTTCCTGAAAGATTTTTAAAAAAAATATTCAAGATTCTTGATATAAAAGAAGATATAAAACTCGGAGAACTTTCCAAGTCAGATAGAATACTTCTCATAAACAGGCTTTCAAGACATGAATTTGTAATTTCCAGGCTTGGTAATTTTGACATTGCCATGGCAACTGCAGGCGGAATCTCCCTAAAAGAGGTAAATCAAAAGACTATGGAGTCAAAGCTTGTAAAAGGACTTTATTTTGCAGGAGAGCTTCTTGACATTGACGGAGATACAGGTGGATTCAACATACAGGCTGCCTGTTCTACAGGTGTTCTGGTGGCTAAAAGTATAAAAACAAATTAGCTGTAGAGATTTTGAAAATTGTTATTTAGGGGATTAACCTTTACAAAAATATAAAAGCCGTGGCTAGAGCCACGGCTTTCATATTTTATAGAATCTTATTATTTAGATAGAGGCTTTTTAAGTCCACCGATTATAAGG
>NZ_JBFHGC010000293.1:0-3665 GCF_041583315.1 Ilyobacter sp.
AAGAAAAATAGACTTTCATACTAAAAATATGTAATTTTATAAAAAAAAATATTGACCTTTATTAAAATATAATATATATTGTATAAATATAATCCGGTAAAGGAATAAATATAATCAATAAGTACACGCTGTTGTACTATAAAAGAGCAAATTACTTATTAAAATACAGAAAAAATATTTGAATATAATATAAAATTTAAAAATAATACATAAAAATCAAAAGAAGAAATCTTTAGTTTGAAAATTTCCAATAGGAGGGTTGTTATTATGAGAAAAATGTCGTTTTTATGGAAACTAGGGGTTATTTCATTGATGTTTCCTACAATATTATTTGCATCTTCAGATACTCAGGTAAACCTGAATATTGTCTGGCTGGGAATAGCTGGTGCAATGGTAATGTTTATGCAAGTGGGATTTATAGCGTTAGAATCTGGATTTACAAGAGGAAAAAATGCAGTTAACGTTGCTTCAAAAGGTATATTAGACTTTGCAGTGGGTGCCATACTGTATTTTGCAATCGGTTACGCATTTATGTTTGGTGAGGGAAGTATGATAGGAACTACCAATTTTTTTCTTAGTGGCTACATAAGTTCCGGGGACAGCTGGGGAATTATGGTATGGTTCTTCCAGGTAATGTTTGCAGGAGCGGCGGCTACAATAGTCTCAGGTGCAGTTGCAGAAAGAGTAAAACTTTCAGGTTATGTAATTGCATGTGCTTTAATAGCAGGTTTCATATACCCCATATTCGGACACTGGGCATGGAGCGGCGAAGGATGGCTTGCTGCAATGAACTTTCATGATTTTGCAGGATCTACTGTTATACACTCCTTAGGAGGATGGCTGGCACTTGCAGGAGCAATAGTTGTTGGTCCTAGATTTGGAAAATTTGGAAAAAACGGAAAAGTAAACGCAATACCAGGTCACAATATCCCGTTGGCTACCCTGGGAACTTTCATACTGTGGTTTGGTTGGTACGGATTCAACGGAGGATCGACTCTTATAGGGGATGGATCAATAGCAATAGTTCTTTTAAATACCACACTTGGAGGAGCTGCAGGAGCCCTTTCTGCCATGATCTACTCGGTATTCAAACAGAACAAACTAGTGGATCTGGGTATGACGTTAAACGGAGCTTTGGCAGGGCTGGTATCTGTCACAGCAGGAGCAGATGTACTTCATCCTGGTTTCTCTCTACTTGTAGGACTTTTAGCAGGAATACTGGTATCTGTATCAGTTCCTTTCTTTGATAAAATAGGAGTAGACGATCCAGTGGGTGCTGTATCAGTACACGGGGTAAATGGTGCCTGGGGAACCATTGCAGTGGGACTATTCACTGCAGAATACAGTATAGGGACACAGTTTATAGGGGCAGCCACTGTATTTGTATATGCCTTTGGAATAGGTATGATAATGTTTAAATTAATAGACAAATTTATGGGAATAAGAGTAACAGCAAGCGAAGAGCTGGTAGGTCTTGATATTGCAGAACACGGATATTCTGCTTATCCGGAATTCCCTTCTCATTCTGAGGTTTCCCTCTTTAAATAATTGATATTTTAGGGTAAAATTATAATGAGGATTATTAAGGAGGTGTTTTTATGAAAATGTTGACGGCGATAATTAGACCTGAAGGGCTAAATCCTTTAAAAGAGGCCCTGCATGAAAAAGGAATAAATGGTATGACTATCAGTGAAGTAAGGGGATTTGGTAGACAGCTGGGGAAAAAAGAGATTTTCAGAGGGGTTGAATATTTGGTGGAATTCGTTTCGAAACTCAAAATTGAGATTTTGCTGAAAGACTCTGATGTGGAAAAAACCATAGATATTCTCTTGAAAAATTTAAAAACAGGGGAAATAGGTGACGGAAAGATATTTATATACCCTGTGGATGAAGTGATAAGAATAAGCTCTTCTGAAAGAGGAGAAAAAGCAGTATAAGTAAAAAAAAACGGCAGTTGTAAAAAAACTGCCGTTTTTTTATTTATTTTTAATCTGCAGAAATATTTAGTTTTTTTATAAGAACAGATTGAGATCCCACAGGGGAAAGGCCAAATTTCAGATCATCCCCGATTTTTTCGATTTCAATTAGTAAGTCAAAAAAGTTTCCCGAGACAGTTATCTGATTTAATGCACTGGATATTTCTCCATTAGAGATTAGGAATCCTTCAGCAGCAAGAGAAAAATCTCCTGAAATAGAGTTTAGGCCCGAGTGAAGTCCGGCGAGGGAGGTCACAAGAATACCATTATCCAGGTCTTTAATGAGATCTCTGTAATGTGTGTCTCCTTTTTTCATGTAGAAGTTACTAGGGGATATTCCCAACGTTCCTTTGTATCCACCCTTTGAAGCATTTCCTGTAGACTCTATGCCATCTTTTTTTGCTGTTTTCAGATTGTAAAGATAAGTGGTGAGCACGCCGTCTTTTACAACCTCTTTATATCTCGTAGGAACACCCTCAGCATCAAAGGATGAAGAAGCCATACCTTTTTCCATATGAGGGTCATCTATAATGGTTACTTTTTTACTTGCAATATGTTCCCCGAGTTTCCCTTTAAGTTTGGAGATACCTTTTTGGATATTATCAGATGAAAATATCCCTGTAAAAGCTCCTAGCATACTTGCAAAGGCCTCATTTTTTATGATGACTTTATATTCTTTTGATTCTATGGAGATAGGATTAAGCTTGGAAAGTGCATCTTCTACAGCTTCTCTAGATATATAGTCAGAATCGAATGATTCAAAATTATTAGAAACCTTGTAGCTCGATCCGGATTTTGTAACGCCGCCATCTTCTGCTACCACTGAGATATAGATATAAGCTGAATTTCCTTTTTCTGACAGATTCAATCCATTTGAATTTCTTATTATTCTCGTGGAAGAACCACTTCCAAATACGCAATAGTTAACTCTCTTTATTCTGGTGTCCATGTTTTTGGTCTTTTTTTCAGTCTCCATCAGTAAAGAGATCTTAGCCCCTATACTGACATCTTCTAGAGCTGGGTTATACACCTCTACTTTTGTATATTCTCCCCCTCCCTTAAATATCTCTTCGATATCATTATTTTCTATAACTGCAGCATTTTCCAAAGCTTCGTTAATGAGGAAGTCTATCTCTTTTTCAGCAATGGATTCAGTATATGAATACCCCATCTTCCCATTATCTAAGACCCTAAAAGAGATCCCCTGAGAATTGGAATCAGAATATGAATCCACCTCCTGATTGAATACTTTGATGGAAGAGCTCTTTGTAGATGTGTAGTATATCTCAAAATTTTCAAGGTTCCTCTCTTTTGATTTTTTAAAAAGAAGATCAATAAAAATATTTATTTCCATTATCATTTCCTCCAAATCATATTTTGATTAATTGAACAACCATTTTCCAGAACAATTTTAAACGCCCTATATAATTTATAATATTTATTCATAATAAATGCAAACAAAAGATATATTTGGAACGACCTATGACTAAGTTTGATCACTATTTTTTTTTTGAAAATATAAAAGGCTGAAACCTCTAAAAAGAGTTTTCAGCCTCCTGGTGTTATTTTTCAGTTGATATTTAAAAATATAATTTATCTTTTGGTATTTTTATGATTTATTTTCATTATTTCGGTTTTGACCTTGGCCTCTAGTGATCCTATCTCTTCATTGAGATTTTCCACTTTGCT
>NZ_JBFHGC010000294.1:0-3661 GCF_041583315.1 Ilyobacter sp.
GGGTAAATACCCTAGAAAAGGAAGTCCTTCCAAAATATGAAAAACTCTATGGAGCTTTTTCCACAGATCCAGGTGAAAATATAGAGGATTATAATTTTGAAAGCATAGAAAAATATATCTATGAAATAATGAAAGAAAATGACCTTTCAGAGGACTTTATTAATTCTGAAATCATAAAAAGAAAAAAGTATAGAGGTAATTCAGGTGCAGAAGCAGTGGAAAATCTATATAAGTATGAATTGTCAGAACTTGGGAAAAAAAGATCCTATCTTCTTCAAGAGGCTAATGAAATATTGGATAAAGAATTGAAACTGGAAACTGATCTGTCTGAGGCTATTCAAGAGGATGAACAGATGAAAATACTGGATAAACTTCCTAAAATAAGAAATAAATATAATAAATTATCTGAAAAAATAATGAAGCTTCATGAGGAAATGATAAAAACAAATGAAAAACTTGAAAAAAGATGGCCTATTGAAATTTTTGGAACTATTTCTAAAGATGAGCTTTTAAAAGTTTATAAAGATGCCATAAAATAATTTAAAAAAGTAGTCATATATGATAGAATGGAGATGGTCAGATGTTAAAATGGATATTTGCAGCAATGTTAATAACTTTAGCAATTTATAGTTTTAAAAATAAAAGACTTTTAGGAAAAGTCATACAATTTAATCAGGAGGTAGAAATAGTGGAAAATATAAACTTACAGGCTTGTATAAAAACAGACAAAGGTGATATCAACATTAAGCTTTTTCCTCAAGTAACTCCAGTGACAGTTTTAAATTTTGTAAATTTGTCTAAAAGAGGTTACTATGACGGTCTGAAATTTCACAGGGTTATAAATGACTTTATGATACAAGGGGGAGACCCTACTGGTACCGGTTCAGGAGGTCCTGGATACAATTTCAGAGATGAATTCAAAGAAGGAGTAACTTTTGACAAGAAAGGAATCCTTGCCATGGCAAATGCGGGTCCTAATACAAACGGATCTCAATTTTTTATCACACACGTTGAAACACCTTGGTTAAACTATAAACATAGTATTTTTGGTGAAGTAGTCAGCGAAGACGACCAAAAAATTGTAGATGCCATAACTCAAGGAACTAAAATTGAGACTATAGTTATCACAGGAGATGTTGAAGAGTATATTGAGAAAAATAAAGAGAATTTAAACCAGCTCAATGAGACATTGGAAAAAACTTTTCCTGATCTTCCTAAATATTATTAATAATTTACCCCTCAGATTATCTGAGGGGTTTTATATTTTAAATAAAAAGTTCCCTGTTGCATTATAAATGCTTGAGGGGAACTCATGTTGATTTAAAATCAAAAATTAAAAAATTAAACTTTTTTAGCGGAAGAAATGTGTAGAACTTTTTAGCCATAAATTTAATAAAAATTTAAACTAAAGTCTATAGAACAATCTCCCAGTATCCTAGGTCCAGCCATTTTTCAAACTTGTATCCGACCTCAGTAAAATGGGCTACCTTTTTGAATCCAAACTTTTCATGAAGAGAAATACTGGCTTTATTGGGCAGTACAATGGCACTTATTACAGTATGTACGTTTCTTTTTTTCAAGTCTTCTAACAAATAAGTAAAGAGCATTGATCCTAGACCTTTGGTCCTCACACCGTTTCGAATATAGACCGAAAGTTCTGCAGAATGCCTGTAGGCGCTCCGAAACCTCCATTGATTGACATATACATAGCCTAATATCTCAGAATTCTCTTCTAAGACAAGCCACGGATAATTTTTTGAAATATCATTAATTCTGTTTTTCATATGTTCTGCTGAAAAGGGAGTTTCATCACCGGTAAAGCTGGTATTTTCAACATAATAGTTATATATCTCTGCGATACTCTCAGCATCACTTTCTTCAATATATCTTATAATCATTATAAGTCCTCCTGAAGGGTAATTATAGTTTCAATTTTTATTTAAATTATATAATTTTTATATCACATTAAGGCGAAAACATAAAAGTGAAAAACGTTATAAAAAGTAATAAAACTATTTTACCATTAAAAAGGTCAAATAAAAAGTCCTCAGTACCAAAATCTACAGCTATATGTATATTTTTTGAAATATACACAGTAAAAAAAATATTTTAAGTGAGATTTGTTATTCATTCCTAGATTATATAATGAATTTTTGCTTATTCCCAATAATTTAAATAAACTGCCGGGAGGAATGTATCAAATTTTAACTAAATAAAATATATTATGATATTTTATAGATTAACTTTTGAAGGTGATTATTGTTTTTTTAGGGGGGAATATGATGTATGGTTTGAAGAGTGCATATTTTTTTACTTTTTATTATTTATAAAAAAATTATATTAAAAGGTGAAACTCAGTTTTAAATCTTTCGTGGATACTATATTTTAAAACTTTTTTAAAGTCATTTTCGTCTAAAATTTGTGGATTTGTTAAAATAATTTATATTTATTATGAAATGTTGTATAATAAGTGAAAAATCAAAGAAATTAAGGGAGGAAAAGTACGAGATGAAAAGATTATTTACATTTACAGCCCTTGTAATGGCGGTATTTTTGATGAGTGGGTGCTCATATTTAAAAAAGATGGATAACCAAGTGAAAGCAGTGAAATATAATGATATAAGAGCAACTTTTGTAACGAGCCAGGGAGAGGCAACTTTTTATCTTTATCCTGAAGCTGCCCCAGTCACAGTTGTAAATTTTATAAATCTTGCCAAAAGGGGCTACTATGACGACAACAAAATTCACAGAGCAGTAGACAATTTCATTGTACAAGCTGGAGACCCAACTGAAACAGGGTCAGGAGGTCCGGGGTATACTATTCCAGAGGAAATAATGGGATGGCTTGACTTCTATCAACAGGGGATGCTGGCCATGGCCAATGCAGGGCCTGGAACTGGAGGCTCACAATATTTCCTAACTCTATATCCGGCAGACTGGCTCAACGGAAAACATACAATTTTTGGAGAATATGTGGCTGACAAAGATTTTGAAACCATAAAAAAATTGGAATATGGAGATGTAATAAAAGAAATAAAATTTACCGGAGACGTAGATTTTTTGCTTTCTATGTATAAAGAAGATATAGAGAAGTGGAATGAAATTCTAGATGAAAACTTTCCAAACCTTAAGAAGTATCCTATAAAAAATCCAGAGGAATTTGGTGACCAGGCTGCACAGTATAGAGCAGAACTTGAAAGAATATATGCTGAGAAAGAAAAAGAGAATAAAGAAGAAAGAGAAAGTTTCGTTCCAAAATTCATAAGGTCAGTGGAAAAGAAAATTAAAAAAGAAAAATCTGCTGAAGAAAAGTTAGTTGGAGAAGCAGGAGCTACTTATATGAACAATGAAGTATCTGTTAACAGTTTAGATACTGAAAACGCAGATGCCACTGCTAGTACAGAAAGCAGTAAGAAAAGTTTCTGGCAGAAATTAAAATTTTGGAAATAATGTAAATATAAAAAAAGGGGATCTGGAATTTTTCCAGCCCCTTTTTTGTTTGAAATATTCTCTAGTATATTTTTGAGATTTCATCAAAAGATAATCTTTTTTCTCTTGGAAAAAGTTTTTTTGTTTCGTCGAAGTAACCCATGGAAATAAGCATTACTACAACCTTATCTTCTGATATGGAATATATTTCTTTTATTGCCTCTTCGCTGAA
>NZ_JBFHGC010000295.1:0-3657 GCF_041583315.1 Ilyobacter sp.
GGCTACAGGAAGTAGCTAAGTGGGTAGTTAAAAATAAAGAAGAAGGCAATAAAATGGTGATAGTAGTTTCTGCACCAGGAGGTATGACGGATTCTCTTATAAAAAGAGCGGAAGAGGTTCACAGCAATCCTAAAGGAAGAGAAATGGATATGCTGCTTTCTGTAGGGGAACAAATATCAGCTGCACTTCTTTCAATGGCAATAGAACAGCTTGGGCACAAGGCCATCTCTTTTACAGGACCGCAAGTAGGAATAAAAACGACGAGTGACTTTAATAATGCAAAAATACTGGATATATCATCTGAAAAAATAATGGAAAAACTAGACAATGATCATGTAGTTATAATAACAGGATTTCAAGGTGTGGATGAAAATGGAAATATAACCACCCTTGGAAGAGGTGGATCAGATACGACTGCTGTAGCTGTGGGGGCAGCTATATCGGCAGATCAGGTAGAGATATATACTGATGTAGACGGAATATATACAGCTGATCCGAGAGTGGTTAAGAATGCTGGAAAGATACCTGAGGTATCTTTCACAGAGATGATAGAGATGGCAGGGAAGGGGGCTAAAGTTCTTCACTGCAGAAGTGTGGAACTGGCTGCTAAATATGGGATCGATATTCATTTGAGATCAGCGTTTACATGGGAAGAAGGAACTTGGGTAAAGGGGGATGAAAAAATGGAAAAAGCAATGGTAAGGGGAATAACACATGTAAAAGGACTTGCTAAACTAACTGTAACTCAGCTTGAAAGCAATAATTATCTAGGAAATGTAATGGATATATTAGAGGACAAGGAAGTAGATATAAGGCTTGTAAATCAAGGGCTTAATCCTTTAGGACATTTTGAAATCTCCTTTCTTTTAGAGGAAAAAGAAGCTGTAAGAGTTTCTACACTAATTGAAGAAAGACTTGGAAATAAAGAAAATATAGACCTTAAGCTGAATCTGGGAATGGTATCAGCTATAGGTATAGGGGTTCGTTCAAATAAGCTTCAGGGAAGAATAATGAGAATACTGAATACAAATGGAATAAATCCAAAAATGATGTCTTCTTCGGAAACAAGTCTTTCCTATGTTGTAGCAGAAGAAAATGTAGATAAATTAAAAAGGCTGATGCATGATGAACTTATAGAGAAAAGCCTTTCTGCCTAAGATGGAGGTCGGTAAACAGTGGCTGTTTATACTAAATTGAGTGACGAATATATAAAAAACATACTAAAAGATTATTCCTTCAAAGAGGTAAACAGGATAGAAGAGATCTCTGAAGGAATATTAAATACAAATTATTTTATAGAGGGTGACAAGGGAAAATTTATTTTCAGAATATTAGAGGGTGAAAGGGACTATACTGAAGAAGTAAAAGAACTTGAATTCTTGGAATATCTTAATTCAAATGGTTTTCCATGTCCTATAGCTATAAAAAACGTTTCTGGAGAAAACTATACGTTTATAGATGGGAAAATGGCTTCGGTATTTACATTTATAGAGGGAGAAAAAGTACACTCCATTAATGAAAACAATCTTAAAGAAATCGGTCAAAAGTTGGGCAGAATGCACAATTTGTTGAAAGACAGAGATATAAAAAGAAATAGAAAAATAGATATGCAGTATTTTTACGATATAATATCAAAAGCTGATCTTAAAGGTATATTGAAAGAGGATTATGATTTTATTATGAAATACTACGAAAGAGCATCTAAAGTGGATTATTCAAACCTCCCCTTTGGGATTATCCACAATGATATTTTTCCTGACAATGTTTTCATGAAAGATGGGGAAATATCCGGGATAATAGATTTTAATGACTGTCTGAGAGGGCCTCTTATTCTGGATCTGGCAATAGTGATAAGTTTCTGGATAAGAAACAGAGGAATATCAGAAGAAGTTGAAAATCAGATGACAAAAATATTTTTAGATGCCTATGAGAGTGAAAGAAAAATAACCAAAGAAGAGATGGCTCTTATGGATGAATCTCTCATTAGAATAGCTCTTACTTTTATATTCTTGAGAGTCAATAAATTTCATGTAGAGGACAACAGCGGTGTAAATATGGAGTATAAAAATTACAGGGATCTCCTTCCATTGCTGAGATATTTCTAAGGAGGAAAAAATGAGATACGTTAGTACTAGAGGAAATCTTGAGAAAAGTTATTCAGCAGCAGAAGCTATAAGAGAAGGAATGGTTCCAGGTGGAGGTCTATTTGTACCTGAAAGTTTCCCAAAATTTACCCTAGATGAGATAAATGCCTTGAAAGAACTTAATTATCAAGAAGTTTCTATGAAGGTACTGAAAAAATATCTTTCTGATTATACGGAAGAAGAAATAAGAGAGTGCGTAGAAGGAGCTTATAGCGACCAGAACTTTTCACACCAGGAGAGAACTCCAGTGGTAAAAGTGGAAGACGGCGTATATATAATGGAGCTTTGGCATGGTCCCACAGCTGCATTTAAAGATATGGCACTTCAGCTGATGCCTAGACTTTTTGTAAAAGCCAGGGAAAAAACCAATGCAGTTGACGATACACTTATACTTGTTGCCACTTCTGGTGATACTGGAAAGGCTGCTCTTGAGGGTTTTAAAAATTTAAAAGGGATAAAAGTTGTTGTATTTTATCCAGAAGAGGGTGTAAGTCAGGTTCAGAAGCTTCAAATGATAACAACTGAAGGTGATAACCTTACTGTATCTGCTCTAAAAGGGAACTTTGATGACTGTCAGACAGGGGTAAAGGATATTTTTTCTGACGAAGAATTTAACAGTTCTTTAAAAGGACTGGAGTTGTCTTCAGCAAATTCTATCAATCTGGGAAGGCTTCTTCCACAGGTGATATATTATTTTAAAGCTTATGCTCAAATGCTTAGAGACAATGAGATTAATCTGGGAGAAAAGGTAGACTTCTGTGTTCCGACTGGTAATTTTGGAAATATTCTGGCAGGATATTATGCAATGGAGATGGGACTTCCTGTGGGGAAACTCATGTGTGCTTCTAATAAAAATAATGTTTTGACAGACTTTCTTCAGAGCGGTACATATGATAAAAAAAGAGATTTTCATAAAACTATGAGTCCTTCTATGGATATTTTAGTTTCTTCCAACCTTGAGAGGTTTCTTTATCATATCTTGGGAGACGCTGATAAAGTGGCAGAAATCTACGGAAGATTTAATAAAGAAGGGGTTTTTAGTATAGAAGACCATGAATTAAAAAAAATCCAGGAGATTATGGAAGCCGGATATACTGATGAAGATATGTGTATAAAGACGATAAAAGATGTCTTTGAAAATGATAAGTACATAATGGATACACATACTGCAGTAGCAATGAATGTGGCACTTAGAAAACAAACTGAAAGAAAAGTAGTGGTCTTGTCCACAGCGAGCATCTACAAGTTCCCTTCAAGTGTTTTAAAATCATTTGGTAAACAAGGGGAGACTGAATTTCAAGAGATAGATATGCTGAATGAAATTACAGGGGTAGAGCTACACAGTGCAGTGAAGGGAATAGACAAATTACCAATACTTCATAAAAACTGTATAGAAAAAGACGGTATGAAAGAATTTTTAGAAAATCTTATAAAAAAATAAGAGTTGAATAAAGTTTTATTAAAAGGGGCGGATCTGGAATATAAGATGCGTCCTTTTAATGATTATGGGAAA
>NZ_JBFHGC010000296.1:0-3655 GCF_041583315.1 Ilyobacter sp.
GCTGCATCAAACCCCATAATGACAACGATACTTGCCTCTATATTTCTCAAGGAGAAGGTGTCCACAAAAGCGGCCTTCGGTATAGTTATTTCCTTTATAGGGGTTGCTGTCATAGTTACAAACGGATCATATGAAGTCCTGAGAAATATGGATTTTAATATCGGAGACCTGTATATGCTTATAGCGGTGCTTTCATTTTCCTGTTATTTTATACTTCTGAAAAATGTACTAAACAGGATTCCACCTATGAAGCTTACGGCCTATGTCTTTTTATTTTGTGTTTTGATACTTTTACCTGCAGTCATAATTGAAAACCCCGCTTCTTATATCGGTAATGTTACATCAAAAGGATGGGGCAGTCTTTTATACATGGCCACCTTTGCATCTGTCATAGCCTACATGCTGCAGCAGGTGTCAGTAAAGAGAATAGGTCCGTCAAAAACATCACTTTACATCAATCTAATTCCGCTTTTTTCCATGATAATGGCCTATTTTATCTTAGGAGAAAAAGTTACAATTCAAAAAGTTCTTGCAGGTGCCATGATCATCTCAGGAGTTATAATCACATTAAAAAGTAAAAATATTCCCAAATAAAAAAAGTATCCCCGGACTAGTTCCGGGGATACTTTTTTTATTAAAATAGGTTATATTTTTTTACTATGTTCTTTATTCTGTCAAGAGTTCTGTCTCTTCCGATGATAGATATCACCTGGTAAAGCTCAGCTCCTCTTGCCTGACCGGTGATTACCACTCTAAGAGGCATAAGAACCTTACCAGGCCCTTCTCCTATCTCTTCTAGAGTCTCATTAAGAAGTGCTTTCGCCTCTTCCTCAGTAAGCTCCTCTCCGGCATTTTCAATTTTGCCCATGAAATTCTTAATAGATGCTTTTCCAGCCTCATCATTTATTGCACTGTACATTTTTTCTACTGATTTTCTTTCTTTCTTATTCATATCTTCATCGACTACAGGAAGATCATAGTCATCATTATAGTAGATAGCTGCATTTTCTGCCAGTTCCTTGAGGAAATGCGTTCCTTCCCTCAGTATTTCCACTATTCTTTTTACAGCTTTATGCTCTTTTTCAGAAACCTCTTCCCCTATATACTTTTGATTCTTAAAGAAAGGAATAGCAAGCTCAGTAAGCTCATCCAAGTCCTTCATTCTCATATGCTGATTATTTACCCAACCAAGTTTTACGAGGTCAAATACAGGTCCCCCGAGAGATACATGGTTTATATCAAAATTATCTATAAACTCTTGAAGAGTAAATATTTCTCTGTTGTCTGCAAAAGAGTATCCCATTAATCCCAGGAAGTTTATTAGTCCCTCTTTGAGGTATCCTTGCTCTTTATACCAGTTTAGGGATACTGGGTTTTTTCTTTTAGATATCTTAGTTCTGTCTGAGTTTCTAAGTAAAGGCATGTGTATAAATTCCGGTGCTTCCCATCCGAAAGCCTTATAAAGCTGTATATGTTTAGGAGTAGATGCGATCCACTCTTCTGCTCTGATTACATGAGTTATATTCATCAGATAATCGTCCACTACATTTGCCAGGTGGTAAGTAGGAAACCCGTCACCTTTTAAAAGGATTTGGTCGTCAATTTTATCATTTTCAAAAACCACGTCTCCTCTTAATCTGTCCTTTATTACTGTTACCCCTTCATAAGGCATTTTTAGTCTTATTACATACTCTTCTCCGGCTTCTAATTTTGCCTTTACCTCATCTTCCGACAACGATCTGCAGTGCCCGTCATATCCAGGGGCTTTTCCCATGGCCTTCTGTCTTTCTCTCAGTTTATCCAGTCTGTCTCTTGTGCAGAAGCAGTAGTAAGCTTCTCCCTTTTCAACAAGTTGTCTTGCATAATCTCCGTAAAGATGAAATCTCTCTGATTGTCTGTAGGGACCAAATTCTCCCCCTTCATCAGGACCTTCGCTGTAGTTTATATCCAGCCATTTTAATGTTTCAAATATCATAGTTTCAGATTCTCTTGTAGATCTTCCTTGATCTGTATCCTCTATTCTAAGTATGAAATCTCCGCCATTTTTTTTTGCAAAAGCTAAGTTAAATAGTCCTATATATGCTGTTCCTACATGAGGGTCTCCTGTAGGAGAAGGTGCTATTCTTGTTCTGACTCTTCTTTCCATTTCTCTATTCCTCCTGAATTTACTTTTTATTATTTTTATTGATATTACACTCTTATAAAGGATTTATCTATCTTTTCATCCATCTCAGATGGCCGTTGATGAAGTCGTCTATATCTCCGTCCATCACGGCTTTTATATTTCCAGATTCCACAAGGGTTCTGTGATCCTTTACCAGGGTATAAGGCTGGAACACATAGGATCTTATCTGACTTCCCCATCCTATATCACTTTGTTCCCCCTGGATCTTTTTCAGCTCATCTTCTCTTTTTTTCATCTCCAACTCGAGAAGCTTTGACTTCAGTAACTTCATGGCTGTCTCTCTGTTTTGGAGCTGCGATCTTTCCCTCTGACAGGTTACTACTACGCCGCTCGGAAGATGTGTTATCCTTACTGCAGAATCCGTGGTGTTTACATGCTGACCGCCGGCTCCACTTGCTCTGTAAGTATCTATTTTCAGATCTCCGGTATTTATCTCTATATCTGCAGTCTCATCTACTTCCGGCATCACATCTACAGAGGCAAAAGAAGTATGTCTCTTTTTATTTGCATCAAAGGGTGATATTCTCACAAGTCTGTGTATTCCCTTCTCATTTTTCATATATCCATAAGCCCTCATCCCCTCTACGAGAAAAGTTATAGACTTTATTCCCACCATCTCTCCCGGCATAAAGTCGAGCTCAGTCATCTTGTAGCCTTTATTATTACACCATCTAGAATACATCCTGTAGAGCATGTCAGCCCAGTCACAGGCCTCTGTTCCCCCTGCACCAGAGTGGATTGTTACTATTGCATTACTGGCATCATATTCTCCGTCCAGAAGAAGTTTGACATCAAAGGCCCCTATAACTTTATCCAGACCCTTATGCTTCATCTCCAGCTCTTCCAGGAACTCTTCCTCTCCCATTTCCACAAATTCAAGAAGGACTGTTACCTCTTCACAAAGTTTTTCGATAGAACGATATTCCCCTATAATATCTTTGAGGTCATTCATCTCCTTTATCAGCTTTTGACTCTCTCTTTTATCATTCCAGAAGCCGTCTTTCAGCGTCTCTTTCTCCAGTTCTTTTACCTTGCCTTCTTTTCCTACAAGGTCAAAGAGACCCCCTAATTTCTTCTATTTTCTCAATATGCTGAGAATGTTCTCTTTTTAGATCCAAAATATCCATCTGTATCCCCCTTGTATTTCAGCGTGATTCTTTTATCATCAATTTTATAAAAATTATTTTCTCCTGAAATTGTTGATCTTTTTTTTATTAAATTTTTATCCGAAGTGAGCATAACTCCCCTGTCAAATTCCACTATATATTTTTTTATCTGAAAAAACGGAAAACTGAAATATTTTATTCCTGCCTCACCGTTCTTTATCTCCACCCCTACTTTTTCAAATACATCCTGGGTGTAAAGTTGTTTCAAAACACGATTTCTGTCCTTTGCTTTTTCCATCATAAGTACTACACCGGTTTCTCCGTTTCTCTCTAGAAGAAAGGCCCCTTTGAGAGTTTTCCCCAC
>NZ_JBFHGC010000297.1:0-3652 GCF_041583315.1 Ilyobacter sp.
CCCCTATTTGATTATAAAATAAAAATTCTTACCCCCATTCAAAGAAAAGTTCACCAATAAATTACTAACTGAACCCCTTTTATCCATATTACAAAAATTTTTTATAATAATAATTTCTTCTTTAAACCCTATTAAAAAAGACCTATACATGCTGAAATAGATAGGTCTTCAAAATTATAATCCGAGTGCTTTATAAATAAAAAAGCCTGCTAATAGGCAGGCAAAACACATAATTTAACAATAAAATTTATAGTTATGGTGACTGGTTAAACCCCGATCTACTTAAAATAATGGTTTATTAAATTGGTTAGATAGATAAGTTTTTACAGCACCAATTAAATCTTTTTGACATTATAGTCACCTCTGTAAAATTTGTTTGATAAGATCATACACCATTATCTTTTTATATGTCAAATACTATTTTCTATATGTTTTTAATATTCTCTTTATAAGTTTCTAACCTGATCAAGATTTCTCCATTTCAGATAACTCTACAAGTTTGTCAGATATTATTTTATAAGAATCCTGTATTCCTTTTAATGTTTGGTCACGAATACATTATACCAAGGAAATATCTATGAATTCCAGTGAAAGATAAAGTATAGAGGTATGGTAAAAATAAAAAAAATTAATTCTATTATATACAACCTCAGTTGCTACTTTGCTAATTTTGCGATAGAATACTCTTATAATCACAATTTTAGGAGTGCACAATTTGTAATATAGTATTTGTGATATTTTAGAACTTTTTCAATTTATTATTAATATTACTGATTATCAAGAGAGCTCTCAAATCAAAATGAAAGTTACTGAAGTTATTTTGAGCGATGTTGGCGTAATCCATTCACCTATGAGAAAAAGTAATTCTACGCGTTCAAAGAATCAATGTGAGATATTCATTGATCACCTAAAAAGAAAATATAAAAAAAGGGGGAAATAATGAATATAATACTTAAACCATACATTCAAATTGTAGATTTTTTGGGAAAAGTTTTAGGTAAAAATTTTGAAATAATTCTTCATGACTTAGAGAATTTAGATGGTTCTGTTGTAGCTTCGGCCAACAGTACTAGAAAAATAGGTGATTCTTTTTGGGGCCCAATCAGCAAAATAAGTGACAGAATTTATAATAACCAATTAAACTTTGAACAAGACTATATAATTAATTATGATGGGCTCTCTAAAACTGGTGATCCTGTTAAATTCTCAACTTTTTTTATAAAGGATGAGAATAACAAAACTATTGGTTTACTTGGCATAAATGCAGATTATTCAGATTTAGAAATAATAAAAGAAAAAGTAGATTCACTCTTAAATTTTGATATGATGGGAAAAAGTGAAAACAAAGATTTAGACAGCATCGAAATTATCGCATCAAATATTATAGATAATACTGTCAATGAGTTTAAAAAGAAGGATCCCGAGATGAGTTTAGACAGAAAATTAAAACTTGTGGAGGAGTTTAACAAAAAGGGTGTGTTTTTAGTAAAGGGGACTGTCCAAAAAATAGCCAAACTTCTGGATATATCAGAACCTAGTATTTACAGATATCTAAGTAAAATTAAAGATACAAGTGAATAATTACTATTTTTCTAAAATTTTAAAATTTTTTCTAATTTCATTGGATTATATAGGTATCTACCTTGCAAGAAATACAATGAGGTTTAAAATGACAACATGCAGCGGGGAATTATTTTCTCGCTGTTTTTTTTTATTCATTTCCTAAATTATTATGATAAGTTTTTATTAAGATCGGTTTCTATAGGATAAAAATAAAATAAATTATAAAATAGATACTCTGGGACCTTTTACTTCAAAATCCTTGTTAAAACTGTGATAGTTGATATTTAAATAATATATTTGTAAAAATTTAAATAAAGGGTTAAACTCATTATAATAATAAATTATTATTGTGAGTTGCATATTTTTAATTTATACAACACAAAACTAATATATACTTAATCTGAAGTAAATGACGGTATTTTTATCGAAAAGGAGCATCCCTCTTTTTTATCTTAAAATGTCCAAGTCGCTCTACTTTTATTAGCAATTGCCTTCAATATATGAGGGTTAATTTTCTAATGAAATATGGGCGACTTTTTTTATTTAAATTTAATTTATATGGTCTCAAACTTGCACAGTGACAGACTACTTCGTAACAATTTTTGCACAATAGAATATCCATGTTTGTTTTTATTAGCATGGTTTAGCAGGGAAGTTCATAAGTAGATATAAAATATTCAATTAATTGGAAGAAAGCTTATTAAAGATAAAATATAAAATTTTGTAGTATAAATAAAGATTTTAAGGAGGAATTTAAAATGAAAAGGATGAAATTTTTATCAAAATTTATACTGGGGTTACTGATGTTTATCACTGTATTTACTTTCTTTGGTTGTGGTAAGAAAGCCGAGGAAAGCGAAAGTAAAGCTGTCAAAATAGCACTGATACTGCCTAGTACTATTGATGATATGGCTTGGAGTCAAGCTATGTACGAAGGTGCAAAAGCGGTCCAGGAAAAACTTGGGGAAGATAAGGTAGAGTTGAAATTTAGTGAAAGATTGGGTAATCCTATCGAGGCCGGTGTGGCACTCAGAGAGTATGCTTCTGAAAACTACGATATAATCATCGCCCACGGTGCACAGTATGAATCAGTAATAAGCGAAGTTGCAGCTGATTTCCCTGAAGTCTCATTTGCATACGGTGGTTACGGTGTTAAGGCTGATAACGTATTTGGTTATGATGTTGATGCACATGAAGGATCCTTCCTTTTAGGAATGCTTGCAGGATTAAAAACAAAAACAAATATCATAGGAATCGTCGGACCGGTTGCTGCAGGTGAATCTATTAAATATAACAGTGGTTTCATTCAAGGAGCTAAATATGTAAATCCTGAAGCTGACGTAAGAATCGCCTATACTGGTTCTTTTGGTGATACAGTTGCTGCAGGTGAAATCGCTAGAACTCACATTAACGCCGGAGCGGATATTTTAACCGGAACTTCTCAGCAAGCAGTTGGTGCTATCAAAGTTGTCAGCCAATATGACGGGATCTACTGGTTTGGAAATAACATCGATCAATCTGTTTTAGCTCCTAAATCAATATTAGCAAGTGAACTATATATTTTTGAGGGTCTAATCTCTCAGTTCGTTGATAAAAGATCAGCAGGTATTAAGGGCGGAGAAGGATTCCATTTAACACTAGAAAACGAAATGTTAGAGCTTACTTATAATGATGATTTAAAAGATATATTTACAGCTGAAGAGCTTGAAAAGATAGATGTTGCAATGAATGAAATTAAATCTGGTTCAAGAAAAGTAGAAGCGATTTTAAAGTAATAAAATAAACTTTAATTTATAGGGGTAGGCTCTTTCTACCCCTATAAACATAATATTAGGAGAAACTAAAATGGATCATGAAAAATATTTAAGAAGATGTGTAGAGATTTCAGAAGAAGCGGTTGTCAGTGGAAATAACCCCTTCGGAGCATTGCTTGTTGATAAAGAAGGAAATATTTTAATAGAATCCGGGAATATCGAAGTAACTGAAAAAGATATTACCGGACATGCTGAAACTACAGTGGCTAAATTAGCAGGGAAAAAGTATTCTAAAGAGTTTCTGTGGGAAACTATCTTATACACCACAGCAGAGC
>NZ_JBFHGC010000298.1:0-3646 GCF_041583315.1 Ilyobacter sp.
ACCCAGCCTTTTTAAAATCTCGATATAAGCCTCTTCGATACCTCCGAGGTCTCTTCTGAATCTGTCTTTATCAAGTTTTTCACCTGTTTCCTTATCCCAAAGTCTGCAAGTATCTGGTGTGATTTCATCTGCCAGAAGAATCTCTCCGTTTATATTTTTTCCAAATTCTATTTTAAAGTCAACAAGAGTGATACCCTCTTTATCAAAAGTTTCCTTAAGCAGGTTATTTATTTTAGAAGCCATTTCATAAATTTTTCCAAGCTCCTCATAAGTAGTAATTCCCATTGCTACTGCGTGGTGGTCGTTGATAAGCGGGTCGTTGTATTTATCATTTTTATAGCAGATTTCAAATATAGTATTTGAAGGGACAGTTCCTTCCTCTATACCTACTCTGGCAGCCATAGAACCAGCGATGACATTCCTTACGATTACTTCAAGAGGGATAATTTCCACCTTTTCACAAAGCTGGTCTCTGTCGTTCAGCATCTCTTTATAGTGGGTTTTTATTTGATTTTTTTCCAGTATTTCATACAGTGTGGCGGTGATCTTGTTGTTAAGGATACCTTTGTTCTGTATAGTTCCTTTTTTTGCCCCGTTTCCAGCTGTGGCATCATCTTTAAAATGTATGATAACTAAATTTGGATCCTCTGTAGAGTATACTTTCTTTGCCTTTCCTTCATACAGCATATCCTTTTTCATAAATTCCATTTTTCCTCCCGGGTTATAAAAGATTATTTGGCATATAATTGTTATTCACTTATGATTTTTAAATGTTCTCTGGCTTTTAATGCTAGTCTATAAGCTTCTTCTTCTGAATCATTGAGTACTGTTATATGACCCATTTTTCTAAATGGCTTTGTCTCTTTTTTTCCGTAGAGATGCAGATATGCTCCGTCAATCTTCATCATCTCTTCCATGCCTACGACCTTCACCTGCCCTGCATATCCGTCTTCGCCTAATATGTTTACCATGCAGGCAGGGGAGAGCAGGTCACAGCTTCCTAGGCTGTAGTTTAAGACGGCTCTTATGAACTGTTCGTACTGTGATGTTTTGCAAGCTTCAATTGTATAATGCCCTGAATTATGTGGTCTGGGAGCTATTTCATTAATCAAAATTTCTCCTTCTTCAGTAAGAAACATTTCGACACCGAATATTCCTACGCCGTCGAGAGCCTCTACACATTGAACTGCCAGCTCCTCAGCTTTCTTGTACTGATTTTCTGTTATTCTAGCTGGTGCCACTACAGTATCACATATATTTGTTTTTTCATCAAATACCATTTCCACGACAGGATAAGTGACTGTATTTCCGTCGGAATTTCTGGCGACCATTACAGCTATCTCTTTTTTACACTTTATAAACTCTTCAAAGAAGCTGTCACCCTGGATCATTTTTTCTGTATCAGACTCATTTTTAAGGATGAAAACTCCTCTACCGTCGTATCCGCCTTTGCAGCTCTTTTGCACAACGGGAAATCCAAATTCTTTTTTAAGTTGTTCAATAGTATCTTCAGTGACTCTTTTCCATTTTGAAGTAGGAATATTTTCTTTATTAAGGAGTTCTTTCTGTTTTGATTTGTCTTGAATTGTTTCAATGACATTTGAAGAAGGAAATATTTTTTTCCCCTTTGCTTCAAGTTCTTTTAACACTTCAACATTTATATGTTCTATTTCGTAGGTAAGTACATCACATTTTTCAGATATCTCTCTTATTTTATCTTCATCATGCAGGCTTCCTATTATATATTCGTTTGAGATCTCACTGGCAGGAGATGGATGCTCCTCTGTAAGCACGCAGGTGTATATATCCATTTTCCTGGCTTCAAGAATTGTCATCTTTCCAAGTTGTCCACCGCCGATAATTCCTAATTTTTTCAACTTGTTTCTCCTCCCAAACTACATACTTTCAAGATATTTGGCATATCCCAGTTCTTCAACTTTTTCAGCTTTTGCTTCTACTTCATCTTTCATATCAGCCATGTATTTTTTTACTGTTTCTTTTACTTCACTATCTTTTATAGAGATTATTTTAGCAGCAAGTATTCCGGCATTTTTTGCTCCGTTTATTGCCACTGTTGCTACAGGTACTCCACCAGGCATCTGTACTATAGATAATAATGAGTCAAGTCCGCTTAAGTTTGAACTTTTGACCGGTACTCCTATTACAGGTATACTGGTTATTGCTGCCACCATTCCAGGCAGGTGGGCTGCCCCACCTGCACCTGCGATTATGACGTCAATTCCTCTTTCATCAGCTGTTTTTGCATATTCATACATTTTATCCACTGTTCTGTGGGCTGAAACCACAGTCAGTTCATAATTTATTTTAAATTCATCTAATATTTTTGCAGCAGCACTCATTATTGGTAAATCGGAGTCACTTCCCATAATTATACCTATTTTTCCCATTTTTCTCCCTTTCTATCAATAAAATCTATGTGATTTATTTGAAATACTTCACACCGTTTGCAAATATCTTCTGCTCTTTATCCCCTATAATATTCTTATAGAGATTTTCTCCCATTCTTTCAGAGTGTCCCATCTTACCCAGTATTTTTCCGTCTGGAGATGTGATTCCCTCTATAGCATAGACAGATCCATTTGGATTAAACTTAAACTCATTTGAAGGATTTCCTTCAAAGTTTACATACTGTGTAGCTACCTGTCCGTTTTCAAAAAGCTTTATTGCCACTTCTTCGCTGGCAAAGAACCTTCCCTCTCCGTGTGATACAGGTATCTCGTGGACAGATCCGACCTCTATACCAGAGAACCAAGGAGATTTGTTTGATGTTACTTTCGTAGACACCATCTGTGATATATGTCTTCCTATGTTGTTAAAAGTAAGGGTAGGTGAATCTGCAGTTACTTTTCCGATCTCTCCGTAAGGAAGGAGCCCTGATTTTATAAGTGCCTGGAATCCGTTACAGATACCCAGGATAAGACCGTCTCTCTCTAGGAATTTAGATATGGCTTCAGCCACTTTTGGGTTTGAAAGCACAGTGGCAATGAATTTACCGGAACCGTCAGGCTCATCTCCAGAACTGAATCCTCCCGGGATCATAAGTATCTGGGATTTTTCGAGTCCTTTTATTATCTCTTCTATGGATTCGTTTATATGTCTTTGTGTCAGGTTTTTAAAAGTCATCCCAGAAGTAGTCGCTCCTGCCTTTTCAAATACTTTTTTGGCATCGTATTCGCAGTTTGTTCCTGGGAATGCAGGTATGAATACATTAGGTTCTGCTATTTTATTCTTAGCAACGATGATCTCTTTTGCCTCGTAAGGAGTCCAGATATACTCTTTTTTCTTTTCTTTCGTCTCGTATGGGAATACAGGCTCGAGAGTCTTGAGCCAAGTTTTTTCAGATTCTTGCAGAGTAATCACAGTATCTCCGGCTACTATTTTTTCTTCCTCTGTAGTATTTCCCAGGAAGACTATATTTTTTCCTGATAATTCTTCAGAAGCTTCTACGATAAATGAACCATAACCGAGTTTAAATAGATTCTCATCAAGATTTTCGATGCTTACTCCGATTCTGTTTCCGAAACTCATCTTTGCAAGAGATTCTGCAACTCCGCCTTTTTTCAGTGTCATTGCTGATACTATTTTTCCGGACTTTATATTTTCATACATATAATTAAAGTTTGAT
>NZ_JBFHGC010000299.1:0-3645 GCF_041583315.1 Ilyobacter sp.
ACTCCTGGAATCAAGGACGACCTTGAAAATGCAGGAGCTATATGGCATGATATGGCTGTAGTGGTAGATGATAATTTTGTTTCCAGCAGAAGGCCTCCTGATATCCCCGATTACAACAGAGAACTGGTAAAGGCATTTTTAAAATTTAAATAGTTATTTAAGCTAAAATACAAAAAGAGACCGGTCTGGAAATTTCGACTGGTCTCTTTTTAATTCCCTTTTATTAGACTGAAATTTCATAATAAAATAACTTTTTATAACTGACCTGTTTTTATTGAGTCTTATAGAAGCATACACTCTCTCCCAAAGATACAACCTTTACCTTATATCCGGCATCCAACCAGGTTTTAGAATGAGGATGTCCCCCGTTTGCCCACCATGCGTTGTAAGAATAAGCAGATTTCGGGAATTTAAAGCCCAAAACTTCTTCCAGTTTTACAAGAGAGACCTCTATACTCTCCATATCTTGATTCCTTAGGTAAGTGAACATTTTTCTGTATTTCCCATACCTCGAGTCTTTATTTTTAATTTTTATTATTTTCTGATCAGTTGATTCCTTTAAAGGTTCTGTGATTTCACAAGAACTGAGAACAACATTTTTTTCATTCCATTTGGGTTTTAATATTTTCTGAAGTTCTCTTTTTAATTTTTTCCTGTTGGAACTCTTAAAAAAATAGAGTTTCACATCAGAATTTTCTCTGTATGATTTCAATATAAGGCTGTTTATTTTACAGTTTACCGTCTGAAACCCTTCAAAACAATTTCTTGACGATATCACTCCGTACCCCGAGTTGAACCTGTGATCCAGGTCGAGGCATTCCCCTATATATACCACCTGGTCATTTTCCAGTATGCAGTATACCCCGGAATTTTTTACCTTTGGAATTCTGAACTTACAAAATTTTTCTCTCCCATAGGGATTAAGTTTCTTTTTTTCCAAATCGCTAAAATCATCCTGTGGGGAATATTCATTTACTTTGCAGTCACAAATTTCAGGAGTTATTTTGCATATAAATTTAAAATTATATCCTTCTATTTTTTTAGATTTTAGATTTTCTACTTTCAATTTTCACCTCCATTTTCTTTAAATATATTCTTTATTTTAATTTCTTTCATAATTTTTAATCATATCCTTTAAAAAAAATAAAAAGACCTGAAAAATCAAGTCTTTTTCTTAAAAAATTAATAAAATGCATCTTTTACCACTATTGCTGCGCAGAGAGTCAAGAAAACAGGTTTTACAAGTTTAGAACCTTTCTTGCTGGCATAGGTACTTCCAAAACGGCTTCCTATAACCCTAAAAAAAGTTATAAACAGTGCATATTTGTAGTCTATGAGCCCTTCAGCAGCATAGAAAAATATCGAGGTTATACCCATAAGAAAAACCAGAGGCTTCACAGTAGCAACAGCCTCTAAAAAATTAAACTTAAATATATAAACCAGAGCCAGGGCAAAAAAACTTCCTGCAGCCATTCCGAAAAAACCCATATATACCCCTATAAGAAAAGTTACACCAATTCCCATAGCAACTGTCTTTTTGGTAAACCCTTGAAACTTACTCTCTATTCCCACATTTTTAGAGGTTAGAGAATGGATTATCAGAGCTATAAGTATCATGGGAATCAGTCTTTCCAGGATCTTCCCGTCCATCATGGCCAGCATCCTTGTTCCCACTATAGTACCTGCAGCTGCAGGTATTACGGCATATTTCAAAAATGTCCTGTTCACATTACCGTTTTTATTATAGTGGTACGCACTGGTACCATTATCCATCAGAGCACTCACCCTGTTGGTTCCTATTATCATCTTTATAGGCATATCCACCATCATCAGAATAGCCATTATGAGCATTCCTCCGCCACCTGCAATAGCTGTTATGATTCCTGCCACCAAGGCTCCCACTGCCAGAATTATATATATCATACTTCACTCCTTTAATATGATTTTTTTGATGTTTATGCCTTCAGACTTGTAAAATTAAAATTCTTGTATACAGTATAATACCATCGCCCCTCAATGTCTATAGCAAATAATTAATTTTTGATTCTTTATAAAGTGATTTTTAAGCCCTTGGGATTTCTTAAGTCGGAATTTTTGATATTTTATTATTTAAAAAGCAAAAAACAGCCGTCGGGGAGATGACCGCTGTTTTTTAGGAGAGGTTTTTTGACATTATGTTTTATTTTTTTATGTTCTAACTTTTTGACTTCTGATTTTAAAAAAAAGTTTAAAATAAAAAAACTTATATGCCAACTAAAATTATAAAATAATCTTTTTACCACTTTTACCTGTTTTTTTTGATTTACGTTTCCACTTTTTTTACTTCGTTAGTAAAGAATGTTTAAGTTGTAAAAAAAGAGAGCCTTTAGGCTCTCCCATTATCCTGCATCAGATTTTATTAATAGTTTTTAGCCTGTACCTTAAAATGTGCTCTAGGGTGGTCACACACAGGGCAAACTTCTGGTGCCTTAACACCTTCAACTAAGTAGCCGCAATTTCCACATTCCCAGATTACTTTTTCCCCTTTTTCAAATACATTTTTTTCTTCTATATTTTTTAGAAGCTGAAGATATCTGCCTTCATGTTCTTTTTCTATTTTCCCTACTTCACGGAATAGATAAGCTACCTTACTAAATCCTTCTTCTTCTGCTTCCTTGGCAAAATTTTCATACATATCTGTCCATTCGTAGTTTTCCCCACTAGCTGCATCCTTTAGATTTTCAGCAGTAGAAGGCATCCCCTCATGGAGTAGTTTAAACCATATCTTAGCATGTGCCATCTCATTATGTGCTGTCTCTTCAAAAAATGCACCAATCTGGTTGTAACCCTCTTTTTTAGCCTGAGAAGCATAATAAGTGTATTTGTTTCTGGCTTGGGATTCCCCTGCAAAAGCAGCAAGTAGATTTTCTTCTGTCTTAGTTCCCTTTAAATTCATAATTCCCCCTTTGATATAAGTTTAATAATTAAATACTACCATATGAAAATTTATTTTTCAAATAAATGACAGCTATAAAACCAATATTAAAAAATTATTTTCCTGTCATTATATTTAGAATTGTATTATCTGTACCGACCATTCCCTCTTGAGATAATCTGCCTATGTTTAGAATTGTTTTTTCTATATTTTGGCTGACTATTCCATCCTCAGAATTAAAGACCCTGTTATTTAATGCCAGCATGGCAGAGTCAAAGGCAGTATATACCCCTGTAGCTATCTTAGATGCACAAGAGGCTTTTGCACCGTCACATATGAGACCGGATATGTTTGCCAAAGTATTTGTAACTGCATCTCCCACAATCTTCAGATCTCCTTTTTCAAGAAAAGCCAGAGCCCCGCTTACGCCAGAGACTGCACATACAGCTCCGCAATAAGCAGAGAGTCTTCCCACATTTGTTTTTATATGTATAGTCAGCAGATGAGACAGGAAAAGTGATCTTATCATATTTTCTCTGCTTATCCCCTTATCAAGACAATACCTTATAATAGGAAGTGACGCTGTCATCCCTTGATTACCGCTTCCGCTTGTTGTCATCACAGGAAGAGGACAGCCACTCATTCTGGCATCACTTCCTGCTGCTGCAAAACTTGCAGCCCTGTTTCTTTTATCATCTCCATAATTTCCATTGTTTATGTTTTCCTGTATC
>NZ_JBFHGC010000300.1:0-3635 GCF_041583315.1 Ilyobacter sp.
AATCAAAATTTTTTTATTAACTTGGGAGGGAAAAAATTGAAAAAAATTACAGAAAGATTTTTTAAATATATAAAAATTGATACCAAATCAGATGAAAGCAGGCTGACGTGCCCGAGTACTGAAAGTCAGATGGGATTTGCAAAACTCATGGCAGAAGAACTAAAAGGGATAGGGATGGAAAAGGTCTTGATAGATGAGAACGGATATGTGACTGCAACTCTCCCTTCAAACACAGATAAAGATATACCTGTAATAGGATTTGTAGCTCACATGGATACTGCACCTTCTTTTTCCGGGAAGGATATAAAACCGAGAATTGTTGAAAAATATGATGGCGGAGATATTGTTTTAAACAGTCAGGAAAACATAATCATGACCCCTGATGACTTTCCTAAATTAAAAAACTACCTGGGACAGGACATTATAGTCACTGACGGGACTACTCTTCTAGGAGCAGACGACAAGGCAGGTATAACCGAGATAATAACAGCAATGGAATACCTAATAAATAATCCGAGTATAGAGCACGGAGAAATAAAAGTAGGCTTCACACCAGACGAAGAGATAGGGAAAGGAGCCGACCTCTTTGACGTGAAAAACTTTGGTGCTCAATATGCCTATACAATCGACGGCGGAGAGATCGGAGAGCTAGAATATGAAAATTTTAACGCTGCATCTGCTAGGATAAAAATAAGAGGAAGAAATATCCATCCGGGGACATCTAAAAATAAGATGGTCAACTCTATGCTCCTTGGAATGGAGCTGAACTCCATGCTTCCTGTGAGTGAGAGACCGGAGTATACTGAAAACTATGAGGGTTTCTTTCTTCTCTGTGACATGAAGGGGGATGTGGAAACCACAGACATGAACTATATCATAAGAGATCATGATATGGCGAAATTTACTCATAAAAAAAACCTCATGAAAAATGCTGTGGATTTTTTGAATAAAAAATATGGTTCTGGAATTTTTGAACTGGAGTTAAAAGACAGTTATTTTAATATGAAGGAAAAAGTGCTTCCTGTGATAGAAATAGTGGATATAGTAAAAAAATCTATGGAAGATATAGGGATAAAACCAATAGTGAAGCCCATAAGAGGTGGAACAGACGGAGCCAGACTTTCATATATGGGTCTTCCATGCCCAAATATATTCACAGGGGGGCATAATTTCCACGGGAAGTTTGAGTATATACCGGTGCAGTCAATGGAAAAATCGGTGGAGCTCATAGTTAAAATCTGTGAAAATTATGCAGAAAATGAAGAAATTATAAATATAAACAAATAAAAATAAATAATATTTAGTAATTATTTATTTAATAGACTTTGACACGAGGATTGTTTACGTGTATAATAAAGAATATTCCTTATATGAAAAATAAAGAAAGGGGATTTTATGATAGTCAATAATTCAATAGAGCTTATAGGTAATACACCAGTTGTAAAACTTTCAAATATTAGAGAAGAGAGTATGGCTGAAATTTATATAAAATTAGAGGGTAAAAATCCCGGGGGAAGCATAAAAGACCGGGCTGCTCTTGGTATGATAGAGGAAGCTGAAAAAGCAGGGATACTGAAAAAAGGCGGAGTCATAATAGAGCCTACAAGTGGAAATACGGGTATAGCTCTGACTCTGATAGGTGTCTTGAAAGGTTACAGGGTAATAGTTGTAATGCCTGACACCATGAGTATAGAAAGAAGAAATATAGTGAAAGCCTATGGCGGGGAGCTCGTACTAACCGATGGAATTTTGGGAATGAAAGGTGCCATAGAAAAAGCCGAAGAACTTTCAGCAACAATGCCCGGAAGTTTTATTCCACAACAGTTTACCAATAAGGCAAACCCTGAAAAACATTATAAAAGTACTGCAGAGGAGATTCTTAAAGATTTTGATCACCTGGATGCTTTTGTGGTAGGGGTAGGTACCGGAGGTACAATCACAGGAGTGGGAAAGAAACTCAAAGAAGAAATTCAAGATATAAAAATATATGCTGTGGAACCGGAAACATCAGCTGTAATGTCAGGAGAAGGACCGGGGAAACACAAAATACAGGGTATAGGGGCAGGGTTTATTCCTGAAATACTAAATATGGATATTGTAGACGAAGTGGTAAAGATAACTGATGCAGAGGCTTATGATGCTGCCAGAGATACTGCAAAAAAAGAAGGACTTCTTCTGGGAATATCTTCTGGGGCGAATATTGCTGCTGCAATTAAAGTGGCTAAAGAGCTGGGAGCAGGAAAAAAAGTCTTAACCATATCTCCTGACGGAGGAGAAAAGTATCTGTCAACAGACCTATATGGTTAAAAATTAGAGAACCTATCCAAATTTTAATATCACCTAAAAAACGGAAAGAGAGGTATAACTATGTTTCAAGGATTAAAATACGATTTAGATAATATACTCAAACAAGATCCTGCTGCAAGAAGCAGACTGGAAGTTTTTCTTCTTTACCCGAGTATTCATTCAGTTCTTTTTCACAGAGTTTCCAGTTTTCTTTACAGAAAAAAGTTTTTTTTCATGGCTAGATTTATCTCTCAATTTTCACGTTTTTTAACAGGTGTAGAAATACATCCGGGAGCCAAGATAGGAAGAGGACTTTTTATCGATCACGGTATGGGAATAGTAATAGGTGAAACAGCTGTTGTTGGAAATAATGTGACCCTTTATCACCAGGTTACTCTAGGGGGAACAGGGAACGAAAAGGGGAAAAGACATCCTACAGTGGAAGACGGATGTATAATAGGCTCAGGTGCCAAAGTTCTGGGGAACATAATACTAGGTCCCGGGAGCAGAGTGGGAGCCAATTCGGTGGTATTGAAAAATGTGCCTGCGGGAGCTACAGTAGTGGGGATACCTGCAGAAATAAAAAAAAAGCGGTATAAGATAAACAAAGAAGCTGAGATAATATCCAAAAGGGCTTAAAGCTAAACTGTGGGAACTTTTTCCACAGTTTTTTTATAAACTTTTTAAAAACATAGTCAGTCAAAATTTATACCATACTATATAAAATTAAAAAAATGTAAAATAGAAATAAAATCAAATGAGTATAGCAAAACAGTCAGGAGAATGAAAATGACCAAACTGGATATAGGAAAATTGATGATAGGGAATATAAAACTGACAAATCTTTTTAAAGATTCTTATTTTGAGCTTTTAAAAATAGAAAAAGAGATGAAGTCAGAGATGAAAAAATTAGATTTTTCAAAGGAATTTTACTTTTCCGGGAAGAAGATGGAATTTTTAGAAAGCTTTAAACAGAACTTCTTTACCCTTCTTATACTTAGTATATTAAAACAAAGTGGCATAAAGGGTAAAAACCTCACAGAATACGGTAAGGTGATATACTGTCTGAGGGCTGTAATTACATGCACGGATAATATTATAGATAATGAAAACAAAGGGGTACTTTTTTTAAAAACGCCCAAAAATGCTGTAGTGAATAATGTGCTTCTGCTGATGGTGTGTCAGAACATACTGATTATAACTTTGAAAAACCTCGGAGATGATAAGGGTGAGGTATCTAGGGTAATCCTGGAAAAAATCCACAGAGTGGCAGAAAGTGAGGGACTGAGAGATGAGGGCCTCTATAAAAAATATCCTGCTCCTCAGGAGATAGTCGAAAAAATCCACGG
>NZ_JBFHGC010000301.1:0-3632 GCF_041583315.1 Ilyobacter sp.
CCACCAGTAGAGATATGAGTAAATTTATCTGCATATCCTAGCTGTATCGCTGCTGTAGCAGAGTCTCCTCCACCGATAATTGTAGTTGCGTCTTTAAGGTTTGCTATTGCTTCACAAACTCCTATAGTTCCCTTTGCAAAAGCTGGCATTTCAAATACTCCCATAGGTCCGTTCCAAACAACAGTTTTAGAACCTTCTAAAGCTTTTGTGAAAAGCTCTATAGAGGCTGCTCCTATATCTAGACCCATTTCATCCTCTGCCATATCTGCCACCGCTACTGTTCTGTGCTCTGCATCTGCAGCAAAAGCCTTTGCAGCTACAGTATCTATTGGAAGTATTAATTTTTCTCCGGCATTTTCCATAAGCTCTTTAGCTAGGTCAAGCTTATCTTCTTCACAAAGGGATTTTCCTATGTTTAATCCTTTTGCTTTAAGGAATGTAAACATCATTCCTCCACCTACGATAATCTTGTCAGCCTTGGCTATAAGATTTTCAATAACTGCGATTTTATCTGAAACTTTAGCTCCACCTAAGATTGCTACAAGGGGTCTTTCAGGTGCATCTACTGCTCCACCTATGAATTTGATCTCTTTTTCCATAAGGAATCCTGCTGCTGACTCTTTGATGTTTGATGCTATTCCTACGTTTGAAGCATGTGCTCTGTGAGCCGTTCCAAATGCATCATTTACAAAAACATCTCCAAGGGAAGCCCAGTATTTCCCTAACTCAGGGTCATTTTTAGATTCTTTCTTACCATCTATGTCTTCAAATCTTGTATTTTCAAACATCATAATTTCACCGGGCTTTATCTCAGATACAGCCGCTTCAAGTTCTGCTCCTCTTGTTACAGGTACGAATTTAACTTCCTTACCTAAAACTTCTGCCAGTCTTGCTGCGATAGGTGCCATTGATTTACTGGCTTTGTCCTCTTCTGTTTTTACTCTTCCAAGGTGAGAAAAAGCTATTACGCTGGCTCCCTGCTCTAGTGCGTAAGTTATTGTAGGAAGTGCTGCAGTTATTCTATTGTCATTTGTTATTTTTCCGTCTTTTAAAGGTACATTAAAATCTACTCTCATTAATACCTTTTTACCTTTTAATTCTAAATCCGTTATAATTTTTTTTGCCATTAGATTTCCTCCTGTTTTTTGAATATATATTTATAAAAGCTCTAAAAAAAAGCGGAAACCAAGGTTTCCGCTATTTATTTTTATTAAATTATTTAGAAAGTTCTACGAAGTACTTTAAAGTTCTGATTAGTTGAGCTGTGTAAGACATCTCGTTATCATACCAAGATACAGTCTTAACTAGTTGCTTATCTCCTACTGTCATTACTTTAGTTTGAGTTGCGTCAAATAATGATCCAAACTCGATTCCTACGATATCGCTTGACACTAGGAATTCTTCAGTGTATCCGTAAGATTCGTTTGCAGCAGCTTTCATTGCAGCATTTACTTCTTCTACAGTTACAGGTTTGTCTAATACAGTTATTAATTCAGTTAATGAACCAGTTGGTACAGGTACTCTCTGAGCAGCTCCGTCTAACTTTCCAGCTAATGCAGGAATAACTAAACCAATTGCTTTTGCAGCTCCAGTTGTGTTAGGAACGATGTTTGCAGCAGCAGCTCTTGCTCTTCTTAAGTCACCTTTTGCATGAGGTGCATCTAATGTATTTTGATCTCCAGTGTATGCATGAATCGTTGTCATTAATCCTTCAACTATTCCATACTCGTCGTTTAATACTTTTGCCATTGGAGCAAGACAGTTAGTTGTACAAGAAGCTCCTGATATTACAGTTTCTTCTCCTGTAAGAATGTCATGGTTTACGTTAAATACTACTGTAGGAGTTTCAGCATCAGCTGGAGCTGATATAACAACTTTTTTTGCTCCTGCAGTGATATGAGCAGATGCTTTCTCTTTTGTAGCGAAGAAACCAGTACACTCAAGTACGATATCTACTCCTAAATCTCCCCAAGGTAAGTCAAGTGGATTTCTCTGACTAAATACTTTTATTTCTTTTCCGTTTACTACGAAAGCTCCCTCTTTAACTTCGATCTCTCCGTTAAATCTTCCTTGAGCTGTATCATATTTGAATAAGTGAGCTAACATTTTTGCATCTGTTAAGTCGTTGATTGCCACTACTTCAAACTCAGGATTTTTAGTCATTAATCTTAACGCTAGTCTTCCAATTCTACCAAATCCATTAATTGCAACTTTTACTGCCATTTTAAAAATACCCCCTTGATATAATAAATTGAGTTTTATGTAAATTTTTTTTGTCGGCTTTTAACGAGTGAATGTAAATTACTCATTTCTTGTGTACACTTTTTGATCATCTTCTACACTTAAACTATATACTAAATTCTACCCTTTGTCAATTATCACATAGGGTTTAAAATTGAACTTTTTTGTGGTCAATTGCTAACCTTTTTTTAACTTAAAATTGCTTTCATATCCTCTGGTATTTCTATTTCTATTGTTTCCTGAAGCAGGGTATCTGGATTTGTAAATTCAAGCTTATAAGAATGAAGCATCTGTCTTTTTGCTCTCTCATCTTTTGCTCCGTAGAGTTCATCTCCAAGTATAGGATGTCCTTCTGATTCCATGTGTGCCCTTATTTGGTGCGTTCTTCCTGTAAAAAGTTCCAGCTCTACAAGGGTGAGGTCTTTTTCAGGATATCTCTTTATTACTTTTACAAAAGTCTTGGCATCTTGACCGCCTTTTTCCACAGACATCTCTTTTCTTCTGAGGTCATCTCCCTCTTTTCCCAGAGGTTTTTCTATCATAAATTCATCTTTTTCTACTATGCCTTTGACAATAGCCTGGTAGTATTTTTTTACCTCTGCCTTATCTTGCAGGAAAGCCTGGGTATATGCATTTTTGGCTACTACTATGATTCCTGTTGTATTCATATCCAGTCTGTTATAAAATCTGGGAGCCAAAATTTTTCCAGTTTTTTCATGCATATAATGAATTATCCCGTGTGCCAGGGTTTTATCTACTTTTTTCTGTGTTGGATGCACTATAATATACGGCTCTTTATCTATAAGAATAAGATTGTTATCCTCATATACTATATTCAAGTCCATTTTGATGGGTTTCATGTCGGTTCCCTTATCTTTTTCTTTTACCATAAGACGGTTGAGTTTCCTTACTTTTTTAGTTGTCTTTACCCTTTTTCCGTCAAGATAGCACTCTATATTTCTCAAACTTCTTCCTGAATATCCCTGTACTTCTCTTAGATATTGGGATATTTTATAATTGCTGTACTGGGGTTCTATTATAAATTTTTTCATTCGTCACCTCTCCACTATTTCTACACTTTTATTTTAACACAATTTAAGAGTTTTTCCTCAAATAAAAATGACTCTAAACTTCAAAGAGGCAAAACTTGAAAGAAAAAAAGCAGTCTTAAAAATAAAATAATAATTTTTTTAAAAAAAAATTGACATACAAAAAAAATGGATATATACTTTCAATATAATCCTAGAGAAGCATAAACAAGATATATGCTTAAAGGTGTAAAATAACGTTTTTTAAGACAAATTAAAATCAAATAATTTTAATTAAGTAAAAGGCATCTTTTGAGAAGAAATAAGGTTAAGCTTTATTTTACCCTTTTGAGATCTAAAGTC
>NZ_JBFHGC010000302.1:0-3629 GCF_041583315.1 Ilyobacter sp.
CGTTGCCATCGGTACCATTGCCGATATTGTTCCCCTGGTAGAGGAAAACAGGATCTTTTCAAAATTCGGATTAAAGCTCCTGGAAAGCACAAAACATACGGGACTTAGGACTCTCCTCGGTTTTCTTTATCCTGAATATGATACAAAAATCTTCAATACCTATGATGTGGGCTTTGTCATAGCTCCTGTTTTTAATGCTGCAGGAAGACTTGAAGATGCCAAAACAGGAGTGGAGCTCTTTGTTTCTGACTCTAAAAAGGAATCCCGGGAAATATCCCAGAACCTCATGGGAAAAAACAACGAAAGAAAGGAGATTCAGAGTGAGATTTTGGATCTTGTGGAGAAAAGTATAGAAAAAAATTCCCTGGATCTCAAAAATGTAATTGTTGTTGCTGACAATAATTTTCATCACGGGGTAATCGGAATAGTGGCATCTAAGATCGTGGACAAATACTACAAACCCACCATAATAATGGAGATAAAAGAAGAGGGAAACATAGCTGTGGCCTCATGCAGAAGCATCGACAATTTCAGTATGATCGACGCACTAAACAGCATGTCTGATATTTTTATAAAATACGGAGGTCATGACGGAGCAGCTGGATTTTCCATATCTGCAGACAGGATAGAGGAGTTCAGCGAGAGGATAAACAGTTATGCAGGTTCTATCCTTGATGAAGGGGATTTTCAGAAACCGGTAAAAATAGAAAAAGAGATCCTTTTCCACAAGATCTCCTATGAATTTTTAGACAAACTAAGTCTTTTGGAACCCTTTGGTTACGGGAATCCCACTCCTGTATTTTCCATAAGCAACTGCCTATTCAAAGACCTGAGAATGATAGGCAAGGACAAAACCCACATGATGTTTACAATTTTAAAAGACGGAAATGAGGTCAAAAACTGCGTCTGGTTCAGCAGCGGACATAATTTCCAGGAGATCGCCCACATGAGGGAGATTGACGTGGCATTTAAGTTGAAACAGGAGATATTTAAGGACAGATATATGAACAAAATATATATAGAGGATCTGAATCCCTCACAACATGAAAGAAACTACCTAAAGGAAAGTATAGAGGTCTATGACACTGTATTTCCCATGGAGGCTGTGATCTACAGCAGGAGGGAACCCTCGGACAAGGAGGTATATCTTAGTTTTTCTGACGGTGTAGAGCTCATACAGGAGAGAAAAGTGGCCGGATTCATAGACTATCAGACTGCCGCTGTCTTAAAAAGACTGAAATATTCCTACAATTTCAATTTTAAAACCGAGATCAAAGAGGTCATTAAAAAGACGGAAAACTATAATATACATCTCACCATAGAAAGAGATTACTCCTTTTCAACTCTGGCCTATAAAAAACACGAGATATTCAGAGAGATCAAAAATTTTATCCTAGGTGATCTGAACTACAACTCCATACAGAAGCAAATACTCTCTTCTGTTTTCAAGGAGGAGAGGAAAACCCTGGCAATAACAGATCCAGGGAGGGGTATAGGGGCTGTGATAGAAACTATAAGTATCTACAACTCCCTGGTTAGTAAAAGTACTCTCATTGTCACAGAAGGACACATCCCAGAAAAACTAAAAAACTATGCCCAGGTCTCTGATAAATATATAGGGGGATACGACTACTATATATTTATCAGTGTACAGCCTGGAGATGAAATCATGGATCTTCAGGAAAATATACTGGTAATTTCTCAGACTGATATATCTTTAGATGGATTTAATAAAATAAAAGATAATTATTCTGTCCCTCAGAATATAAAAATTCTGCCTGAACATCAGCTGGTAAAACTTTATGATATAAAAAAAATATTCTATACAAAAAAACTCCCCTACAAGGAGAGAATAGAAATATTTAACAACCTTAAAAATTACAGTGAGATTTTTTCAACTAAGGATATTATTGCATTTTTTTGATAAAAATACTTACCAAAGGGTCTTTCAAAAGGCCCTTTTTTATCTGAATATCCAGGGATAAAAAAAAGAACCAGATTATTCCTGGTTCTTAAAAAACTTTTCCACTTCTGAAGCTTCTTCCAGCCTCTTATATATCATGCCTCCTGCACTTTGCATAAGTCTCTCTTTTATAAACTCATCAGAAGGATTTTCAAAATATCCTGTACATGTGAGAGTAGCCATACCGTGTGCATAAGTCCAGCAGTCTAAAAATAAGGTTTCTTTTATCTCTTCCGGAAGCCCCATAAACCTGTCATCAGCCAAGATCTCCATCTCTATGAGTTCTTTAAATTCCTTTATGAGACCCTGGTAGGATTTTTCCCTCAGAAATATAGACATGAAGAGTTGTTTTTCTTCCCTTGCAAAGGTAACTATTCCCATACCTATATTCAGAAAAGGAAGCTCTGTCTTTTGATTTTTCACATATTCCATAAAAACGCCCTTAGATCTTTCTATGAGCTCTTTTTTCAAATCATCCATGGATTTGAAAAATCCATATATTGGTGCCGGTGAGGATTTTAAAGCTTTTGCCAGATTTCTGGCTGTTATTTCTTCGAGTCCTTTTTTTTCAAGCATTTCAAAGGCCTTGTTTAATATATGATCTTTGGTAAAAATTGCTTTTTTTGGCATTCCAACCTCCCAAAAATAAAATTACACCTATAATATAACACTTAAATTCTTAATTTTCAAGTATAATTACGTTCATCTTTAGAAAGTTTTTAAATATTTTTTTTAATTAAGTTCAAAAAACAGTTGATAAAAATCTAGCTTTATTTTATAAGATATCAATTTATAATGAAAATACTTCTGAGAAGAATAGCATTATTCATCTTATCTTGTATAATAAAGAATTAAAAAAAAGGAGCATAGCTCCTTTTTTTTAGAATTTTTTTGTAACTCCCACACCAACTGATAAAATTGATTTATCATATTTCTGATTTTCTACTTCTCCGCCATATTCAGAAGCATAAATACCTTCATTTTCTTCATACCAGTAATTAGCTACAGAAAAAATCCATTCAGTTGTCTCTGAATGTCTATACTTCAAACCTGTCCCTATCATTAGAGAGTTTAGGGCATATTCCACATCATCATAGGTTTCTTCAGGAGCACCTGTATAAGCGTAGTTTACCCCTACTAACCAGGCCCATTTATCATTCATCCAGTATTCAGAACCTGCTGCAAGTTCCCATCCATTATCATAATTACTGTTGGCTTCATCTGATTCCCTGTCCATGTCGGCATCTTTGTTGAAATAATAATTTCCTCCGGCATATACAATCCATACATCATTAACCTTATATGAAGCCCCTATAGCAGCCACAGCCGGAAGGTCTCTCCTTGATTTTTCCCCGTCGGCGTACTCAGAATAAAAATCCGATACTCCGAAGTATCCATCTCCGTTTCCAAGTAATAAATCAAAAGTCCCTCCCAAAAGACTATTTACATATTTTTCATCGGCATCTGCTTCAAACTCCAGAATTACTCTGGTATCATATCTCATTCCTATATTGAGTCTTTCCGTAGCCCTGTAGTTCAGTCCAAACTGACCTCCGTAACCCCAGGCCGTCCTCTCTGAATCTAAATATATGCTCTCAGTTTCGCCACTCATAATAGTCAGATCAGCTTCTGAAACCAAACTTCTCATTCCGTAGACTACCCGACC
>NZ_JBFHGC010000303.1:0-3628 GCF_041583315.1 Ilyobacter sp.
ACTGGCAGGCCTCCTCCAAAAGTAATTATTCTCCCGTTATTTGTGAGATTCAGACCAAAAAGGTCCTGTTCGGGTTTAACTTTATCAGTGAGAACATGAGTCCCTTTTTTTAGTGCTGCTGCAGTAAAAGCCTTATCAGTGGCGATGCCAACACTTGTAAAAAATGCATCCTCCATTCTATGGGTATACATTACATGACCTCCTGCATCCACAACAGTGAATACAAAAGATTTTCCTATTTCTTCTGATTTTTTCAAAGCAGCCTCACCCATAAGCATGGCTGCTTTCAGTGTCATTTTTTTTGTTTTTATAATTAACATACTTTCCTCCAAATTTCACACGAGTCAGCCCTGCTTTTTTTATAGGCAGAAAATATTGAAATAAAAGCAAGGATTAAGAATACAACCGTTATCGGTCTAGTGTATAGAAATGAATAGCTTCCTTCATACATAAGAACAGATTTTCTAAGATTCGTCTCGGCCATTGGTCCAAGAATGATCGAAAGAACAATTGGTGACTGAGGGATATCAGATTTTATCATAAAATATCCTATGATCCCAAAACCAACAGTTACTGCTACATCAAATATAGAGTTATTCATAGAATAAGACCCCACAATAGAAAGAAAAATAATGAGCGGTACAATAATATTTTTAGGTACTTCAACCACCCTACTAAATAATTTAATTCCAACAAGACCTATTATTAGCATGAAGATGTTACCTATAAACAATGCACTAAATAATCCGTATACAACTTCCGGGTTTTGCTGGAATAAAAGCGGTCCTGGAGCTAGGCCTTGTACAACAAGTGCACCTAAAAGAATCGCTGCTACTGCATCCCCTGGAACTCCAAGAGTAAGCAATGGAACAAGTGCTCCTCCTGTAACTCCGTTGTTACCAGCTTCTGGTGCTGCTATTCCTTCTAAGATACCAGTACCAAATTTTTCCGGAGTTTTAGATGACCGTTTTGCCTCATTATAGGAAACAAAAGCAGCTATATCTGCTCCGGCTCCAGGAATCGCACCGATAAAGGTTCCCATGATAGCAGATTTTATCATTGTAGGCCCAACTTGAATAAGTTCCTTTATCGAGATATATTTTTTACTTATTTTTACTTCTTCCTGCTTTTCCTTTGCTTTGTCCAAAGACTCCATTTGAAATAATGCTTCTGAAACTGCAAATAGTCCTATGAGAACAGGTATAACTTCAAAACCATTTAGCAGATCAAGGCTCCCAAATGTAAACCTAGGATAACTTGTGATAGGGTCCATTCCAACGGTAGCGACAATCAGACCAAAAAAACCAGCAAGTAGACCTTTTACTAAATTTTTTGATGATACACTAGCTATGATAGTAAGACCGAAGATAGCAAGTGCAAAATATTCTGGGGCACTAAATCTCAGTGCAAACTTGGCAAGGTAAGGAGATATAGTCATAAGCATGATTGTACTCACAAGCCCTCCGACAAATGAAGCTATTGCTGATAAACTAAGAGCTTTTGTGGCCTCACCTTTTTGAACGAGGGCATACCCGTCATAAACAGTAGCTGCAGCTGCGGGAGTTCCCGGGGTTTTTAATAAAATAGCCGCAATAGATCCCCCATATATAGCCCCTACATAAACCCCTAGTAGAAGAGCCAGACCTGAGTTAGCAGGCATTCCGAATGTAAACGGAAGTAATATGGCAACTCCCATGGTAGCAGTAAGCCCCGGAAGAGAACCGATAACAATACCACCAGTTACTCCCATTAGAAGAAATATAAGTACAGCAGGTTCTAATGTACTTTTGAAACCATTAAATATTAAAGTTAGCATTTCCATCTTATCTTCTCCTTTCTAAATCAAGAATCCTCGTGGTAAGTTTATTAAAAATAAGTTACTAAAAATAAAATATACAGCAGAAGAAAATATAACTGCTATAAGCACTTTGGTAAGCATCTTCTTTACCTTGAAAAGATGAAGGAAGATATAGCAAAAGACAACTGTGCTCACAAGGTAGCCAATAACTGTCATACAAATAACGTACAGGACAATAAGACCCATCCCCATCAATGATTTTTTCATATCACTATTAAATACTTCTGATATGTTTTCACTGAGTGATTTATCTTTAATAGAAGAGAAAATAAGAGATACCGATAAAATAATTGTAATTACAGACAGTGATATAGGAAAGAAGCTTGCCCCCAAACCTTTGTCAGCAATCAGTGTGTGTGTAAAAGAATTGGATTTTACAATTATAAAAGTACTAAAGAGAATAAATATAATTCCAATAGCTATATTTACTTTTTTCATTTATTCCTCCTAGAATTACAGATGAATTATTGGAAAAAGCTGAGCAAACATAAACACTATGTGGCTCAGCTTTTAAAGTTTACTTAAGTGCGTCTACTATTTTTTTGATTGTTTTTTCATCTTTCTTAACAAATTCAGTGAAGTCAGCAGCATTCATATATCTTATTGATGTGTTGGATTTTGTCATTATATCTATGAATGCAGGGTCCTTGATTCCAGCTTCAATAGCATCAGCTAATTTCGTTTTTACTGCATCAGGAGTTCCTTTTGGTACTCCGATTCCTCTCCATGTACCTGAAATGATGTCATATCCTTGCTCTTTCAAAGTAGGAACTTCTGGAAGAGTAGGAAATCTCTCTTCATCCATTAGACCGATAGCTCTTAATTGTCCAGACTTAATCTGAGAAATAGCTTCTCCCGGAGTTACAATAGTGAAGTCTGTGTGTCCACCAAGTACTGCAGGTATAGCTTCAGCTGCTCCGTTAAAGGGAACCTGATTAAATTTTACATTTTGATCAATCTCAATACCTAATACATAGAAGTTTGGCTGAGCTGTACTAGCCATTTTTACAGATCCAGGTTTCATTCTTGCAGCTTCAATAAGATCTTTTGCACTCTTGTACTTGGAATCTTTTGCAACTAATATGATAGCCGGCTCTAGATTGACAAGACCTAAGAGGTCAAAATCATCTGCAGTAATTTGTGCAAGATTCATGAGTGGCAAAGAAACAATTTCTCTTGTTACAACAGTAAGAGTGTATCCATCAGGTGCTGCTTTTGCTCCGGTAGTCATTCCCACAGCTCCGGCTCCGCCTGTTTTATTAGTTATAACTATAGGTTTTCCAAGTGTTTTTTCCATAGATTGAGCAATGGTTCTTCCTACAGTGTCAGTACCTCCACCGGCACCAAATGGAACGATCATTTCAATATTCTTTTGAGGGAAGCTATTTGCGTCATTTTTACTTCCGCATCCTGTGAAGGCAAGTCCAAGTATAAGGGCCAGTGCTAAAAATAGATTTTTTTTCATAATTAATTCCTCCTTTAAATTAAATAACCTAAAACACAAAACAATTTTTTAATGTTGAATCCTCTGTTGATTTAAACTCTTCTAAACATCATACCTTTCACTAAGATTCTAACTTAGAAAAAGCCGTAAGTCAACAAAAAGTTTCAAAAAAATACAAAAAACCCGCAAAAGGTATTATCTTTTGCGGGTTTTTTGTAGAAAGGTGATACCTTTAAATTTTTTCTGACTGCTTTAAATGTGACATGGTTTCTAAAAAGCTGGACTCTTCATATGCTATGGCTAGCTTTTTATTTTTATTTTCAATA
>NZ_JBFHGC010000304.1:0-3626 GCF_041583315.1 Ilyobacter sp.
GCTCATAAGAAGGCTTATACGTTCTAAATATGCCAGTCAAAAGGTGGTGGCATTCAAACACTCTATAGATAAAAGATATGATGAAACTAATGTGGTGTCTCACAGCAGCGTATTTATAGAGGGAGTGCCGGCTTCGTCTGTGGAAGAGATGGAAAAGATATTCTATAAAAAATACAGTGATGCTCAGGTAATCGGAATAGATGAAGTACAGTTTTTCGGAGAGTCTGTGGTGGAGTTTTGTGAGAAACTATCAGATATGGGGAAAAGAGTAATAGTGGCAGGGCTAGACCAGGATTTTAGAGGGGAACCCTTTGAACCTATAGATTCACTTCTGGCCAGGGCAGAATATGTGGACAAGCTGAGTGCCATCTGTGCAGTATGCGGTAACCCCGCGTCGAGAACTCAGAGGCTCGTAAACGGAGAACCGGCCTATTATAATGACCCTGTGGTTCTGGTGGGAGCCAGCGAGGCATATGAAGCCAGGTGCAGAAAATGTCACGTGGTAAATAGAGAAGAGAATAAAGAGGGGAAACTCTACTTTATAGTGGGAACAGATACCGATATAGGAAAAACCTATGCAGGTCTAAAGCTTGTAAAAGAAGAGATGGATAAAGGACTGAAGGTAACTGCAGTAAAGCCTGTGGAGACAGGAAGTGAAACCTTTCCGGAAAATCTGGAAGGTTCGGATTCTTATTCCTATGCACAGCTTCTTGGAAAAAAGGTGGAGGATATCAACCTTTTCTTCTATAAGAAACCAATGTCTCCAGATGCAGCAGCAGCAGCAGACGGGACATCTATTGATATAAAGGCTATAAAAGAAAAGATAGATAAAGAACTTCTTGAAAATGATGTTGTATTTGTAGAGGGTGCAGGGGGACTGCTGGTACCTCTTATAGAAAATTATATGTTTCTAGACCTTCTTGTGGATTATAGAAAAAAATCAGAAGTCATATTGATCTCGGGAAATGTCCTGGGAACAATAAATCATACTCTGCTGACTATAGATGTACTGAAAAGAAATGATATAAAAATAAAAGGTGTGGTTTTTAATAATAAAGAAAATATAAAAGATGAGAAATTTTTGAGAAATAATGTGGAGACGGTGAAAAAGATCGGTAAAGTAGCGATCTTGGCTGAAAACGGATATGGAGAATAAACTGATGGACCTCAGGAAACTGGAAAAGAATAAGAAATTTGGTTATCTTTTTTATATCTCTTACAGAGGTGGGTCCTTTGACGCCTTTGATGAAGTAAAAAACAAAAAAAGCGTAAAGGGAAGGTTCAGAGAGATAATGAATTCTCTGGGTTTCACCTGGGCAAAGGGTATACAACAGGCCGGAAGAACTGATGCCAAGGTAAGTGCAGGGGAGAATATTCTCTATGTGAGCAGCGGATATCCAGGAGATATGGATGAAATTACATTAAGATTTAATGAAATATCTAAAAAAGAGATGAAGATAAAGAAAGTGCAAAAGACCCTGTCTGACCTTGTCATTCCAGACCTGGTAGAAGCCAGGGAGTATTGCTATAGATATCCCCCTGCAAAGATAAAAAACAGTGATGAAGAGATACAAAGGCTCTGCAGGGAGCTCAGCGGCACATATGACGTGAGTGAGTTTACGGATTTTAAAGGGCAGCAGCTCAAGGAAAAAGTCAGAAGTGTGGAGGTTTCCTTTAGGGATAAGGGCCTTTGGTTTCAAGGGAGTTCTTTTATGCCGAAACAGGTGAGAATAATGTCGGGCTATATACTGACCGGTGAAAAGACACCTCTTCCTGGGAAATATCTGAATCTTGAAAAAATCTACCTCAAGAAGGAGCTAGAAGCTCTTTTTATAGAAAAAGCTCCTGAAATAAAAGAGACAAACCTTCTTTATGCGGAAAAGATGGGAGAGCTCTATATTTTTTATGTGAAGGCATCTAAAAAAGGTGAGTTCATAGGAACAAGAGGGAAAAATATAAAAAATCTCCGTAAAAAATACGGAGATATAGTGGTAAGGGAAGTGGCAGATGTTTTATAGAATAAGGCAGGTACTCACTTATATATTTTCAAAATATGAAGAGAAGAATAATGAGATTGTAAGGGAGATTCTCTCTGAAGATGAGTATGCTGTTTTTTCTAGGATGAAGGAATATGATAAGATTCATTCTGTGAATATGCTGAAAGAGGCCAGAGAAGACGAACTCCTGAAAAAGGACAAGAACTATCTGAAGCTTGCACTTCTCCATGACTGCGGGAAGGAAGGAGCGGGACTCATAGCGAGGATAAAACAGGTGAGTATAGGGGACGAGATATTGAAAAAACATCCTGAAAGATCGTATAAAAAACTTTTGGAGATAAACCCCTTTGTGGCAGACCTTGCAAGATCTCATCATTTTTCAGGTACCATAGGTAAAATGAAAAGATTTCAAGAGATAGATGACAGAAACTAATTTTTTAAAGTGAGGAAAAAAATGACAGTAGATATAAGAGATCACCTTTTATCAGTTGAAAAACCGGCACAGTATCTGGGGAATGAAATCAACAGCGTCCATAAAAAGGAGTTTAAAGCCCACATGTGCCTGTTTTTCCCTGATATATATGAAGTAGGTATGTCCAATGTAGGAATAAGAATCCTCTATGACATAATGAATAAAGTAAACGGATTTTATCTCGAAAGAGGATTCTCTCCCATGGGTGATATGGAAGAGGTCATGAGAAGAGAAAAAATACCTATGTTTTCACTGGAAAGCAAGACCCCTTTAGCTGAGTTTGATCTGATTGGGTTTTCGTTTTCATATGAGGTGAGTTATACAAATGCACTGAATGCCTTAGACCTGGCCGGGATTCCCTTTCATAGAGAAGACAGAGGAGAGGAATATCCTCTTATAATGGCAGGGGGAACATGCATGATGAATCCTGCACCTATGGAAAAATTTGTCGACTTCATGGTAATAGGAGACGGCGAAGACACCATGGTGGAGATTGCAAAGATATTTTCTGAAAATCCTGATAAAAGCAAAAAAGAGAAACTTCATATGTTAGATGGATTGGAAGGTGTTTATATTCCTGAAATTCATAAAAATAAGAAAAAGATAAAAAGGGCTATTGTCCGAGATTTTGATAAAACTGAGTTTTATGACAGGCAGATAGTTCCTTATATGCTTATAGTCCATGACAGGGCGGCTGTGGAAATACAGCGTGGATGTACAAGAGGGTGCAGATTCTGCCAGGCGGGGATGGTATACAGACCTGTGAGAGAGAGAACGCTGGAAAATAATATGAAACTAATAGAGAAGACTATAGAGGCCACAGGTTATTCTGAAGTTTCACTTTCTTCACTCAGCAGCAGTGATTACTCAAAAATAGGGGAACTTCTTGGAAGTATCCAGAATAAATACGGTGAGAATAATCTGGGGATAGGTCTTCCTTCCCTGAGAATGAACCCTTATTCTGTAAAGGTAGCAGAGCAGATCACAAGCGGAAAGAAGACCGGGTTTACCTTCGCTCCTGAAGCCGGATCTCAGAGGCTGAGAGATGTAATAAATAAAGGGGTAACAGAAGAAGAAATACTAGAAACAGCAGAAGCTGCGGTAAAAGCCGGATGGGATACTCTGAAGTTTTATTTCATGATAGGACTTCCTTTTGA
>NZ_JBFHGC010000305.1:0-3605 GCF_041583315.1 Ilyobacter sp.
ATGTAACTCCAGCAGTAGCAGATGCTATATCAGAAGGTCATAAACTTATAAATAAAAGACTTTTAACTGTTATTGTGCCTTCAGATAAGGTGAAAACAGTTGTGGATACAATAATAAGCGTAAATAAAACTGGTAATCCAGGAGACGGTAAAATATTTGTAATGCCTGTAGAAGAGTCATACAGAATAAGAACGGGAGAATCCGGAGAGGGAACAATTTAATAAACATAGGGGGTGGAATAATGGCATTAGAAGATAAAGTCAAAGGCATGCTGGAAGAATACCCGGCAAAGACCATGAAAAACAGAAGAAAACATATTTTCGTAAAAGATTCCCTATTGGGAGATCAGGAAATAGAGGCGGATACAAGAACAGTACCTGGAATAATGACAAACAGAGGTTGTTGTTATGCCGGATGTAAAGGGGTTGTAATAGGACCTTTAAAAGATATGGTGCATATCGTTCACGGACCGATAGGATGCTCTTATTATGCTTGGGGAACAAGAAGAAATAAAGCTGAGGCAGACGATGACGGGAAAAACTATCTAAACTACTGTTTCTCAACAGATATGCAGGAAAGTGACATAGTCTTTGGAGGAGAATCAAAACTTGAAAAGGCCTGTGAAGAAGCTTTTGAGATTTTCAAGCCAAATGCAATGACAATATCATCAACATGTCCAGTGGGACTTATAGGAGATGACGTTCATGCAGTGGCAAGAAGAATGCAGGCAAAATTGGGAATAACAGTTTTCGCAATGAGTTGTGAAGGATACAAGGGAGTCAGCCAATCTGGAGGACACCATATTGCAAATAATTCACTTATGCAGCACGTAATAGGTAAGGGTGAAAAAGACATCAGTGGTTTCAAAGTAAACATACTAGGAGAATATAATATAGGTGGAGACGGTTGGGAAATCGGAAGAATCCTGGACAAGATAGGATATACCGTTATTACGATAATGACTGGTGACGGAAGTTACGAAACTATGAAGGATGCTCACAAGGCAGACCTTAACCTGGTACAGTGTCACAGATCAATAAATTATGTGGCAAACATGCTTGAAACTAAATACGGTACACCATGGTTAAAAGTTAACTTTATCGGATTTAATTCAACGATAGAAGCTCTCAGAAACATGGCAAAATTCTTTGGAAACGAAGAGCTTACAGCTAAGACTGAGCAGGTTATAAAAGAGGAAATGGCAGAGATAAAAGATGAAATTGAAAAATACAGAGCTCAGTGTGAAGGAAAGACAGCTTTCTTATTTGTAGGAGCTTCAAGAGCACATCATTATCAAAATTTACTATCTGAAATCGGAATAGAAACATTGGCTGCAGGATATGAATTTGCCCACAGAGATGACTATGAAGGTAGAAAGATAATACCTAAGATTAAATCAAATGCAGATAATAAAAATATAGAAAATATAACAGTGGAAAAAGATGAGAAAAACTACAAATTATACCTTACTCCTGAAAAATATGAGAAGCTCAAGGAAGAGATGCCGCTGGGTGACTACAAAGGTATGATACACGATATGAAAGACGGAACTATATTAGTTGATGACCTGAATCACTATGAAACTGAAAAGATGATAAAATTCCTAAAACCGGATCTGTTTTGTTCTGGGGTCAAGGATAAATATGTAGCTCATAAAATGGGAGTAGTTGCCAAGCAGCTTCACTCATATGACTACAGTGGACCTTACGCAGGATTTAAAGGAGCGGTAATTTTTGCAAGGGATGTAGCAGCTGGTCTGACTACACCGACATGGAGTTATATAACTCCACCTTGGGATAAATCCCCTATTTTAGAAGGAGAATTAGGAGGTGAAGCAGCATGTTAGATTTTACACCAAAAGAGATAACGGAAAGAAAAGCCTTAACCATAAACCCGGCTAAAACTTGTCAACCTATAGGGGCAATGTATGCCTCACTTGGAATACATGGATGTATGCCTCACAGTCACGGTTCACAGGGGTGTTGTTCATATCACAGGATGCATCTTACTAAGCATTTTAGAGATCCTATTCCTGCAACTACAAGTTCATTTACAGAGGGAGCATCTGTATTTGGAGGAGGATCCAACTTAAAAACAGCTCTTAAAAATATCTTTACAATTTATCAACCTGAAATTGTCGCAGTTCATACAACGTGTCTTAGTGAGACTATAGGTGATGACCTTACTACTCTTATTCAAGAGGGAAAAGCACTTATTCCTGAAGGAAAGCATGTAATACATACCAATACACCAAGTTATGTAGGGTCCCACATTACAGGATTCTCAAATATGGTTAAATCTATAATCGACTATCTTGCAGAGGGAGAGGGAAAGGGAGCCAACGGTAAGATAAATATCATACCTGGATTCGTTAATCCTGGAGATATGAAAGAGGTAAAAGATCTTCTTGGGAAGATGGATGTACCACTTACAATGCTTCCAGATACTACAGGAGTGGTGGATTCTCCAAATACTTCTAAATTTAAAATGTATCCAGACGGGGGAACAACAGTAGAAGAGATCAAAGATTGCGGAAATGCAAAGGCTACAATCGCATTGGGTAGTTTTGCATCAGCAGATGGAGCCACAGGACTGGAAAAAAAGTGTGGTGTACCTTCAGTGACTCTCAAGATGCCTTTAGGAGTAAAGGCTACAGATGAGTTCTTAATGGAAGTTACAAAAATTACAGGAAAGCCGGTTTCTCCTGAGATTGAAAGAGAAAGAGGGCAACTAGTAGATACTATGGTTGATACTCATCATCAGTTCCACGGTAAGACAGTTGCTATATTTGGAGATCCTGACCACGTTATAGGAATGACAGAATTTGTAATCAGTCTAGGGATGATTCCTAAATTCATTCTTACAGGAACACCTGGAAAATCTTTTGATAAGCAGATAGAAGCAATACTTGAAGAATCTGGAATAGATAAAGAATCAATTAAGTATAAAAATGCAGGAGACCTCTTCCTTTTACATCAGTGGATAAAGAATGAGCCTGTTGACTTGATTATCGGAAATACTTACGGGAAGTACATTTCAAGAGCAGAGGATATTCCTCTAGTAAGATTTGGATTCCCTATATTAGACAGAATTGTTCACTCTTATTTTCCAATTGTTGGATACAAAGGTGCAATGAGACTTATGGAAAAAATAAGTGATGCTTTGCTTGAAAGACAAGACAGAGACGCAGCAGACAAAGATATGGAGTTAACAATGTAAATTTTATCTGAGGGTCATACCTTTTCGGAGGTATGACCCGATAAAATAAATTGGTTAATGTAAATCATTAATTGAAATTTTAAGGGGCAATGTTTTATATCAATCAGATTGTTTTATTAAAGAGGTGGGAAAAATGGATAAAAAAAGTATAGACGGTAACCTTGCGTTAATAGAAGAAAGAAAGGATTTTATTGTCTGCAATAAAAAGGACAAGGGGAAAAAGATAAAATGTGATGCTCAAAGTGCAGCAGGTGCCGAACATAATGGCACCAAGATCATGACGGCGAACTGGGGCGGCGGTATCTCGAAGAACCCGTACATGTCGTTCAAGTTCAAAGGCGCCGCCGCCGGCGACAAGATCCGCATTGCCTGGGTCGATAACCAGG
>NZ_JBFHGC010000306.1:0-3586 GCF_041583315.1 Ilyobacter sp.
ACTAACGGAAGTAAAAGATGCCCTTTCTCCTTCATTACCAGGCTGGTTTTAGGAAGTTGATCTTTTGGCATACCATTGAGACCTTTCTTACAAGCTCTCAGATGAATTATGACTATTACTCCCAAATAATATAGAAGTGCCGGTATTATTGCAGAAGTAGCTATCGTAATATATTTTACTCCCAGATACTCTGCCATGATAAATGCAGTTGCTCCCATAACTGGAGGAAGTATCTGACCGCCACAAGAGGCCGCTGCTTCCACTGCACCTGCAAACTCTTTATTATATCCTATTTTTTTCATAAGTGGTATTGTGAAGGCTCCTGTAGTAACTACATTTGCTATTGCACTACCATTTATAGACCCCAAAAATCCGCTGGAGATTACTGCAACTTTGGCAGGTCCTCCTTTTCCTGACCCTGCCAGAGCCATGGAAAGATCATTAAAAAATTGTCCCATTCCTGATTTTTGTAAAAACGCTCCGAAGAGTACAAAGAGAAATATATAAGTAGAAGATACCCCTACAGCTATTCCGTATATTCCCTCAGTTGAAAGATACATATAATCAGCTATATCTCTTATACCATATCCTCTGTGTGCCACGAGGTTAGGAAGCTTTGATCCGAAAAATGCATAGAGCAAGAAAATACTGGCCAGAATTGCAATCTCTTTTCCAGTTATTCTTCTACCGGCTTCTAGCACCAATAATACAGCCATAATACCAAAAGCAATATCTACATTATTAGGCATACCTGCCCTCATAACCAAGGAATTATAGTTTACAATAATATATCCCGAAAGACTTATGGACAACCCGGATAAAATCCAGTCCAAAATCGTAGGTTTACTTTTTGAAGACTTCTTGGTTGCTGGATAAAGAAGATAAACCAGTGACATTATTACAGATACATGTACAGACCTGTGAACAAGTGTAACTAATGGTCCGTTCCAGGCAGTATAGAGATGAAAAAGAGACAGCGCCACTGCCACTAGAAATATTATTTTGCCTGGAGTAGTATCTCTTCCAAATTTTCTGAACCTGGCCTCAGTATCAAATTTTTCAAGCAGATTTTCGTCAACCACTTCAGGCTCAATGTCACATGAATAATCTGTACAGTTAATTATTCTTTCTTCCTTTTCATTGGAAAGGGGCTCCTTATTTTCCATTTTAAATTTTACACCTCCATATCATTATTAACACATTGGAATAAGTTTGAAGGGCATTATAAAACGCCCCTCAAATTAACATTTTATTTATGTTCATTAAAATATTTTTCTGCTCCTGGGTGAAGAGGTATAGGCATTCCTTTTCTAACTGATTCAAGTTTTATACTGTTTGCTGCAGAGTGAGTTTCTCTAAGTGCATCTAGATTTTCAAAAATAGTCTTTGTTATGTTATAAACTAAATCATCGCTTAAATCTGCTCTTGTTACAAGAAGAGTCTGCACTGCAGCTGTTTCCACATCTTCTTCATTATCATAAGTTCCTGCAGGAATCACTTCCGAAGCATAGAAAGGATATTCTTTTGCCAGGTTTTCAACTGCTTCTTTTCTTATAGGAACTATCTTTACATCTTGAGTTGTAGCCAGGTCCATTATAGTTGAATTTGGAAGACCTGAAGTAAGGAATGCAGCATCTACAGCTCCGTTTTTCATCTGCTCTATTGCCTCTGCATATGAAAGATAATCCGCTTTGATGTCGTCATATGTTATCCCGTGAGCTTTCAGTATCTGACGTGCATTTACTTCCGTTCCGCTTCCTGGAGCTCCTACACCTACTCTTTTTCCTTTTAGATCTGACACTTCTTTGATACCTGTCTTTTCCACTGTTACTAGTTGTACAAAGTTAGGATACATTGCTGCTATCCCTCTTAAATTTTCTACTTTTCCTTTTTCTTGGAAAACTTCTGTTCCGGTATAAGCATAGCTTACTACGTCATTCATAGCAAATGCCAGTTCGACTTTTTCCGTTCCCAATAATGTAGCGTTTACTGCCGATGCTCCTGTTGATTGTACAGAAGAATTAATTCCTTCAACTTTTTGGTTGAGCTGATTTGATATCGCTCCTCCCAAAGCAAAATATGCTCCCGAACTTCCTCCCGTTGCAATTGTTACAAATACAGGACCTGCACTCTTTTCCCCTGCAGCCTCTTCTTTTTTACCCGAACATCCCGTAAATAATCCTGCCACCAGCAGAATAAATACTGCCAAAATAGATCCTTTTCTTCTCATTTAACTTCCCCCCATATATTTTATTATAAATATTTTGAACCACAAAAATAAAATTCCTACAAAAAATTATACTGAATTAGAATCAAAAATCCTTTTATGATGAAATATTTTCTAGCAGCCTTCATAAAAACCCCTTATTTTTATACATCTGTTTTAAAATATCTTACTTTAACTTTATTTTTAACCTGCTATAAAGAATTAACACTGTCAATGTTTTGCAAATTTAAGATTCATCCAATGCATAATAACATTTTTTAATTAACTTGTAAAATAAAAAAATCACCACTATACAAAAGCTATAGGGGTAATAATATATTATTTAGAGAATAAACTTTTTAATTTAAAAGCCCCTATACCTTAAGGTATAGGGGCTGCATTTTTTATACTTCTGAAACTGCTTTTTTTACACTTACTCTCCCGAACATGAAAACTGTTGTGAATATTGTTATTCCTGCCATGTCTGTATACACACCAGGTATAATCAGCATAAGCGAAGCTGCTAACATTAATACTCTCTCAATTTTATTTAAATTTTTATTGAGATACCCTTCCACTGAAGCACCCATTGCCAAAACTCCGATTGATGCAGTAGTCACTACCAGTATAGTCTTACCTACTGTTGTGTCAATAAGGAGCAGAGAAGGTGAATATACAAATACATAAGGAACTATAAATCCTGCCAGGGCAAGTTTCACAGCCTCAAATCCGGTTTTCGAAGGACTTCCTCCGGCTATACCGGCCCCTGCAAAGGCTGCAAGTGCCACAGGAGGTGTGAGGTTAGCCAGCATTCCAAAGTAGAATACAAACATATGCGACACAAGGTGTGGAACTCCCATTTTAGCAAGTGCTGGAGCCGCCATGGTAGCTGTTATTATATATGCCGGGATAGAAGGAAGACCCATCCCAAGAACTATACAGGCTATCATTGTAAGAATAAGAGTCAAAAGGAGATTCCCCTTACCTAAAAACAGAATTGCACCTGCAAGTTTTAGTCCGAAACCAGTCTGAGTAGCCACTCCTATTATCAGTCCGACTACAGCACATGACATGGCCACACCAAGGGCTGTACGTGATCCGTCCTCAAGACAATCAATTATATCCTTAAAACTCATTCTTGTTTCTTTCTTCAGCGAACTGGCAACTATTGTAAATATAATAGACCAAAATGCAGCATAGATCGGTGTTTTACCACTTATTAGAAAATAAAGCAGTCCAACTAACGGAAGTAAAAGATGCCCTTTCTCCTTCATTACCAGGCTGGTTTTAGGAAGTTGATCTTTTGGCATACCATTGAGACCTTTCTTACAAGCTCTCAGATGAATTATGACTATTACTCCCAAATAATATAGAAGTGCC
>NZ_JBFHGC010000307.1:0-3581 GCF_041583315.1 Ilyobacter sp.
CTTCTTAAAAATTTCCCCCAAAATTTTCCCACTCTACGCCCCTCCGATCTAGTAAATAATTAAGTTTTTATTCTGATACTTAATTTTTTTCCAGTAATTTTTTTATGCTGTCTCTTATTTCCAAGGATTTTTTCGGATACCCCTTTGCGGATACTGCCACCTGCACAGAATCACCCTCATACACCGCCGCAAATCTGGCATTCATCTCCACCTTAGAGGTCATATTATTTACAAGTATATTATTTTCATTGCAAATCTCATATATATATCTGTTGAAGTCGCTGTTGTTTGTGGCAGCTACTACCAAAAATACATTTTTAAGATCTTCTTCTGTGAAATCCCTCATGGATATCTTTATATCTTGAAGTTCCAGGATTTCACTTTCGGCCACTTCTCTCGTTATTACCTCTACATTTGCCCCATATTTCAGTAAAGTTTTTATCTTCCTGCAGGCTATATTTCCAGCCCCTATAACAAGGCACCTTTTGTGGCTCAAGTCTATGAACAATGGGAAAAATTTGTGCTCCATATTCTGTATTTACCTCCTGATGATCTATGTCGTTTTAAGTTTATGATTAATTACTATATAATTTTTAATATGGGCCTCAAATAGTCTTTAACCTTTATACTCATTCAAATGTCATTTCCTTCAAATTTCAAAAAAACAGGCTTAATTTATTGTAAACAGCTCAAAAATAAGCCAATTATATCACACATGTCCTTATTTATAAAGAATTTGGAAATTTTTATGAAATAAACCAAGAAAAGCCCATGACCCTGTAAAACAATCGCAATACAATCGGTCAGATTATGATAATGTGACTTTATCTCCCGAAGAGTTCACTCTTAATCTAAAAAAAGTATTGCTATTTTAGTGTTAAAGACGATATAATTATATTTATTCGCTTTCGAAAGAAGGACGGTGGAAATGCTTTCATATACCCACAGATGAAGCTACATCAATAATGAATAAATAACTATTTTTAAGAGGTGAACTAAAATTTAATGAAAAATATAAATAGATTAACTGAGGGACCCATAAGCAAGCTGCTTATAACACTGGCTGTACCCATAATGGGATCCTCTTTTTTGCAGATGGCATACGGGTTAGTAGATATGCTGTGGATAGGAAGGCTAGGGAGTAATGCCGTAGCAGGTATAGGTACTGCAATGTTTTTTATCAATTTTGGATATGCCATTAATTCCATGATCGTAACCGGAGCAGGTATAAAGGTATCACACAGCGTGGGGTCTAAAGATTATGACAGCGCCACAGACTGCATAAAGAATGCTTTTTTTATAAATTTTATAATGTTTATCTTTTTTATAAGCGGCTTAATATTTTATAAGGATGATCTGATTGGTTATTTTCAGCTGAATAATAACCAAGTGGAAAGCATGGCAAAGACATACCTTGTAATAACAGGATTAGGACTGGTTTTTAAATTTTCAAACTTTCTTTTTACAAGAATACTGAATAGTTTTGGAGAAAGTAAGCTTCCTTTTAAAATAAATGCAGTGGGTGTAGTGACAAATATTATTTTAGATCCTCTGCTTATTTTTGTACTGGATATGGGAGTTGCTGGTGCTGCATTGGCAACAATAATATCCCAGGCAATCAGTATGATTTTATTTTTCAGAGCTTCGAAAGAATATTTTTCCATAAAAAATATATTTGAATATAAATTAAGTAAAATAAGAGAGATTTTGAGTTTGGGACTGCCCATCGCAGTGCAGAGGATACTTTTCACAGGCTTCGGGATACTTATAGCAAAGATCATATCCAGATGGGGGCCAGATGCAATAGCAGCTCAGAAAATAGGCCTGCAGATAGAATCCATTGCCTATATGACTGCAGGAGGACTCTACGGTGCTGTGGCTAGCTTCACAGGGCAAAACTACGGAGCCAAGAAATACAGAAGAATATCAGAAGGTTATAAAACCGCCTTTATACTGGCCAGTGTCATAGGGGGGACAGCCACTATTCTATTTGTAGTCTTTCCAAAAGAGCTCATAAGCCTCTTTATAAAGGACAGTAAAACTTTGGAAATAGGAATAAACTATCTCAGGATAGTGGGCATATCTCAGTTTTTTATGTGCATTGAGATAATAAGTAACGCCGGATTTAGCGGCATAGGAAGACCAAAAGTTTCCTCTACAGTGAGTATTATATTCACAGGTCTGAGAATCCCTATAGCATATTATCTGTCCCATGAATCTCGAATGGGAATAAACGGTGTCTGGATGAGTATCGCTCTGTCCAGTATCCTTAAGGGGATTATTCTTTCAGGGTTATTTTTAAGAAACTTAAGAAAAATTTATATAAATGTTAAGGGAGAGGGATTATGGACTTAAATTTTAAAGATTTGATAAAAAAATCAAAATTAGAATCTTTACTGACAAAGGGCAATTTCGGACTTGAAAAAGAAAATTTGAGAGTAAATAAAGATGGCAGATTAGCTCTAACTCCCCATCCAAAAGAGTTTGGTGACAAACTGAAAAATCCATATATAACCATCGACTTTTCAGAAAGTCAGCTGGAAATGATAACCCCTAGTTTTGAATCTATTGAAAAGTCTTATACATTTCTTGAGAATATCCATGATATTGTGAGTACTACGCTAGACAATGAATACTTATGGCCCCAGAGCATCCCTCCTATTCTTCCGGAAGAGAAGGATATTCCCATAGGTGAATTTCACGGAGAGGACGGCAGAAGCAATAAGGAATACAGGGAGAGGCTGGCAAAGAAATACGGCAAAAAACTCCAGCTCTTATCGGGAATCCATTATAATTTTTCCTTTTCAGATAAATTTTTAGAAAAACTCTATATGGAGATTTCACATGGTTCAGAATTTCCGGATTTCAAAAGTTTTAAAAACTACCTTTACCTGAAAATTGCAAGAAATCATTTTAGATACGGGTGGTTTTTCATATATCTCTTCGGAGCCAGTTCCCCTATACACGGGACTTACAGAAAAGAGTGTCTGGAAAAGATGTCACAGCTCCCTGATGACTCCTATTATTCTGAGCATACCCTCTCCTTCAGAAACGGAATCTGCGGGTATAAAAATATAGAGGATATTTACGTTTCACATGAGACTCTTTCAGACTACATAGCTGATATAAAAGGACTTATAAAGGCTGATATACTCCAGCAAGCCAAGGAATATTACAGCTCTATAAGGCTGAAACCTAAAAACAAGGCTAAAATGCTGGAGTCCCTTGAGAAAGACGGAGTGGAGTATCTTGAATTTCGGTCCATTGATCTCAATCCTTTCAGCAGAATAGGTGTAGATCTCCTTGATTTGGAGTTTGTACACCTTTTTATCATATACCTGCTATTAAAAGAAGAGGACAGCGAATTCGGAGAGGCCCAGTATAAGAGAGCCATCAAAAACCAAGAGTTGCTGGCCACAAGGGGAAGAGATAAAGAACTTCTTTTAAACAGAGGCGAAGATACGCCCATTACTGCCAGAAAATGGGCAGAGGAAATCATCAATGAAATGACAGATATTTTTGAAGAAACCGGTATTTTAGATGAGAAATATAAAGAAATAATAGATTTTCAAAAAGATAAA
>NZ_JBFHGC010000308.1:0-3576 GCF_041583315.1 Ilyobacter sp.
CCTTACTACTAGGAGGTACATTCAGTTGGATATAGAGGATCTTAAACAGAAGCATAAAAAATTCTCACTATTAGAGGAATACATATAATTTGGGCCAAATTCCGTGTAAATTATATTCCTAGCTATTTATAGGTGATCCAGCTGGGTCACCTTTTTAAATTAAATACTTATCTATTTTTAGGCTCAACTTTTACCAACATTTTTAAAAATTTTCTTAACTAAAGGATTAACACCATTTATTTTTCTACTCATAAAAAAACCTCCCTAATCAATAGATTTTACTTCTAATGACTGGAAAGGTTATATTAAATTTAGAATACTCACTTTGTTGTGTCTTACAGTTTTAACCGCCTCACAACCTAGATCATAAGCTTACTACAAAAATTCTTCTACTTTATATTCTTTTTATTTTCAGTGGTGACTTCCTTATTAATTTTTGAACCCTTCGGCTTACAACACTCTGAAGTCGATGGCTTTTCTGCACTAATTAAAGTCCCCATAGTTCGAGGAGAACTGTTAAATCCAGTTTTACCCTCTGCCTTTAAATAAATAAACCCTGCATCTTTTAACATTTCCAGAAAAACCTTTTCTGGGACAGCTCCTCCCTCTCATTGGAACCAGCTTTTGACTCTAGCAGTGTGTTCTTTGATTTCTTCTCCTATAAATAGTTGATCTACCAGCAATAACTTTCCTCCTGGTTTTAAACACCTGTAAAACTCATTAAGTACGATTTCCTTTTCAGGAATTAGATTTATTACACTGTTGGATATAATTGTATCGAAATATTCGCTTGTAAACTCCAGCAACTCTCCTTTAGATAACTTTAGCTCTATATTAGTAATACCTAAATTGTCTTTGTTATCTTTGGCTCTGTTTAGCATATCAGGAACAATATCGATACCTATTACCTTACCTTTATCTCCTGTCATTTTTGCAGCGAAGATGGTATCTATACCTGCTCCACATCCAAAATCAAGAATTATTTCTCCTGCTTCTATCTTTCCAATGGAAAAAGGGTTGCCTGTACCGCAGTAGGAATCAACAACTTCCTCAGGAAGCGTTCCAAGTATCGTAGAATCATATCTCAGTGTTTCAAGGGCTTCTCTCCCTGTGGGATACCTAAACTGACCCTTAGGAGTTGTGGCAACCTTCCGATATTTGTTTTCAATATCTTTTTTAATTTGAACCTTATCGTCTACTGTAAAAAGAGTTCCCATATCTACCTTCCTTTACACTAAATTTTATTTTGGTTCTTTTCCCTAAAAGTTAATCGTTATATTTCTGCTATCTTTTCTTATTTTCTTTCATCATATTAGATATAAAATTTTCAATTATTTTTACAAGCTCACCAGTCTTTTTAAAATATTAGTCTGAGAGTTCCTTTTTCATTCTTTCAAATTCATCCCTTGTTATCTCACCCTTGGCATATCGTTCCTTTACAATATCTAAAGGTGAATGATCTTTTTTAAACTTACTACAAGGGAAAGTACCATTTTTACCAAAAATAGAAAATAAAATAAAAATCATTACTATAAGCATTATTCCAAACATCATCATAGGAAATATCAACATCCCACCCATCCAGAAAAAATCAGATCTCACAATTATTCCTCCTTTTCTAAATTTTCGCAGTTTCTTTCAATAAAAGTACATACTACAAGTCTATCTAAAAACCTTCATACTCGGGCATTCTTTATTTTGTATAATGTGGCTCTGATCAACTCCGTCAGCTTGATACAATCAGAAAGTTTAATACTTTTATTTAACCAGGCATCTATGTGACGTTCCTGTTCTTTTGTCAGGGCATCCAGTTTACTTTTAGTTTTCCAAAAATCCCCTACTTTTAATTTCCCTAAACTTTAAACCTTAAAATTAAATCAAATTTTAGTATCTCTTCATTAAACTAAAACTGGCTTACTATAAAACATATAATCATTTTTAGATTTATTTTTAACTTGATACATTGCCTTATCACTTTTACTAATTAACTCGTTGATGTTAGTGCCATCGTAAGGAAATAAGGATATTCCTATGCTAACACTTAAATCATATATATTTCCATTTATATTCATAGAATCATTAAATGAACTTAGTATCCTGCCTGCAACATTGCTTGCTTGGGCACTATCTATATTTTTAACTATAGTAACAAATTCATCTCCTCCAAATCTTGCAACTATATCTTCTTGTTTTACAGAACTCCTTATTCTTTTAGCAGCCAACCTGAGTACATTATCTCCTGTATCATGGCCATAAGTATCATTAATTTTTTTAAAGCCATCTAAATCCATAAAAAATACAGCAAATGTATCATTTACTTTCTTTGATTTAGAAATTTGATTTTCCAGTGAACTCATGAAAAAATTTCTGTTTGGTAACTCTGTTAATGGATCAATATTTGCTAAACTATTTAACTCTTTATTTTTTATTTTTAATTCTTTAACATATTCCTCCATCTTTCCTAAAATATCAAAATATTCAATCTTTTTATTGGTTAGTAAATTATATAAAATACCGCTTCCTATACTGATGTAACTGAATAAAAATAAGTTATGAGCCAACCACCATATCGTTCCCCATGGTCTAGAAATCATAAATACCACAACTGTTTCCATTATTAATAAAATACCTACTAACAAACATAAAACTGATAAATCAGGCTTTATTCTATACGAATAATAATATTTTAAAGCCGTTATCCCCAAAAATATTAGTGTTACTACTTTGAATAAAATTGAATAGGTGGTATCCTTTCCATCACTTGTTTTATTTTCTGGAAGTATTTCCGGATATAATGATATAAAAACTGAAAATAATATAAATAATATTGCACTTACAAATAAAACTCTGAAGTTATAATTTTCTTTAGTATTTATTCCCTCGAGTATTTCTGGAGAAAAAAGCATCACCGCTAACCACAGTCTACTTGAGTCTCCAAAAAAAATAAATGCTTTTATTTGAGTCTGAATATTTGAAAATATAAAGAGTGATTTTCCAGGTGTAATAAGTGCATGAAAAGTATAGAGTACTCCTACTCCTAAAAATCCTAAGGATATTAAAAATATCCTTTTAGACATTGTTTTTTTATATTCTGTAAATGCCACTCCGCTAACTGCTATAGCTACTAAGGAACTTAAAATAACGTAGTAATAGTGAAAAGAATAATTGTTCCACATGTTTTCCCTGTTACTTAAGTAATAAACAATAAACATGGGTATAATAATGATGAATAGTAATGTAAAATTAATAGCCTTTATGTTTTTCATTATCTATTCCCCTCCTTTGAATGATATTATAACTGATAAAATAATTTTTTCTGTAGATCCATCTATAACCTTGGAAGAGAACCGAGTTCCCCTGTCTAAGCTAGAATATTACTCCGCCAATGGCTTTACCTCCTTAATCAAATGAAAAATCATTTTTTTAGGACAGTTTAAAAGAATAATAACACATTACTCTCTTAAAATATAGCCGTTATAAAGTAAATTACCTTATAAAAAAAGGAGATTATTAAATAGTCCTCTATACCCTTGATCTCTTAATCCTATATAACGTTGCCTTACTCAGCTCTGTCAG
>NZ_JBFHGC010000309.1:0-3570 GCF_041583315.1 Ilyobacter sp.
CCAAACCTTCCAGAGACTGAAATTAAAAAATCCGGCTGAAGAGCCGGATTATTAAATTTGTATGTTTTTTTCTCTAATAATTTTTGCTACTTTTGCAAGATCTTCTGATGTGTCTACTCCTACAACTTTATAAGGAGTGTCTAAAACTTTAATTTTATACCCGTTTTCTAAGACTCTGAGCTGTTCTAAAGATTCTGAGATTTCCAAATCTGTAGGATTCATTTTGGAATATTCGATCACAAAATCTCTTTTATAGCCGTATATTCCCACATGCTTGTAATAGTTTTTCATATTCAAAGTCCTAGGATAGGGAATGGGACTTCTGGAAAAATAGATGGCATAGTCTTCCCTGTCAGTTATAACTTTTACATTATTTGGATTTTCTACTTCCTCATAGGTGTCGATCTTATGCTTTAAAGTGGCCATAACAAGATCACTGGTTTTTCTGAAAGGCTCTATAAGGGCGTCTATCATGGCACCCTCTATAAGGGGTTCGTCACCCTGTACATTGATAATGACCTCATAGTCCTGATACTCTGCCGCCACCTCAGCTATTCTGCTGGTACCGTTTGTGTGGTGAGGACTTGTCATCACAGCCTCCCCGCCAAAAGCCACTACTGTATCGAAAATCCTCTGGTCGTCTGTAGCTACTACAACTTTATCTAAAGAGGATGCAGCCGCCCTCTTGTATACCCATTCTATCATCGGATGTCCCTCTATAGTGATAAGAGGCTTTCCTTCAAGCCTCGTAGATGCATATCTAGCAGGGATAACTCCCAAAAATTTCATATATAACCTCCCTTTTAGTGTGATCAATTAATTATAAATGAATAAATAAATATAAGCAATTTTTTTAAAAAAAAGATATTTATTTACAACTAAATTGTAATTTTATAAGTCAAAACACTGTCATGAAGTTTTGAAAATCATATAGTTTTATGAAAATTGAGAAGGATATAAAATTATCTTTTGTATAGATGTTTATTGCTGATTTTTGAAAGTTTATAAGGTGAATTTAAGAAAAATTTAAAAGTATAATTTTGATAAGATTAATATTTTTTAATGGAAACAAAAAAAAATTCACTTTACAAAAACATTTGTAAAAAATTTCTATAGTGTAAACCCTTACATACTTAGGGTTTCATGCTGTCATGTATATTTTTTACGGTAAAAATATTGGCATTTTTTTTGGTACGGTGGTATTATTAGTGTACAGTATGAATGTTTTATTAAAAAAAATTAATTATTAAAGGTGGCGGGAATATGGATAGATTAAAATCGAGAGAATTAGCTTTTTTCAATCTACTGAAAAGCCTGATTTCTCCCAACATTAAAAATGAATCAATAGACTATGTCGTTTCAATAGATGATCTCCAGCAAAAGATGCAAATGGATCGTCAGATAATATCCACGTTCATAGCCAAGCTTCAAAAGGACGGCCTGGTGGATATCCTGGAAGAAAGTGATACGAGAATCGATCTGCACTTTGAGAGGACACATGAGAAACTCTTGGAATTTGTGTCACTGGATGAGGTAGAATCCACAATAATAGAAATAAAAGAATTTATAGGAAGGAATCTAAGATTCTTTAATTTTACAACTTCTAAAGAATACACAAAAAAATATGCTGAAGAAGCACTGGAAAGAATGGAAAAATACGGGGAAGATTTTGATATGTCAGACATAATCGAAAAAGGTGTCAATGATGTCTTTAATAAAGAAAATGTCATGGTAGATATAAACCGAATTCTTTTCACCATATGTGAAAATGCAGAGGAGAAAGATCTGAATACTTTGGAGAGTATAATCTACTGCTCACTGAATCTGCCTGCTGTGGAAAATCCATTTTACATAACTTTATTTCTTACAAAACTGTGCTTTGAGATAGAATTTTTAAAAAGAGGCTAAAGAGGGGAAAAACCCCCTCTTTTTTATATTAAATCTATGGGGAGGTATGAAAATGAAAATAGTTCTTTTGGATTCAATAACACTGGGAGATATGGATCTTTCAATCATAGGCAACGAAGGGGAATTTGTCACATATGAGATGACTGCACCTCATGAGGTGGCAGAGAGAATAAAGGATGCAGAGGTGATAGTGGCAAACAAGGTATACCTCGGAAAAGAAGAGATGGATTCTGGGAAAAATCTGAAGCTTATTGCACTGACTGCAACAGGTTACAACAATGTAGATATAAAAGAAGCAAATAAAAGGGGAATAAAGGTAGCCAATGTGAGCGACTATTCCACAGAATCAGTGGCCCAGTATACAATAGCATGTATGATGAGTCTGATGATGAACCTAAACAGATATGACAAGGCTGTAAAGGCAGGAGAATGGGAGAAGTCTAGTACCTTTACCTTACTGAAATATCCTGTGATGGAGATGAACGGAAAGACCCTTGGGATAGTGGGGTATGGGGCTATAGGAAAGCGTGTAGGGGAAATGGCACAGGCTCTGGGGATGAAACTGATCGTGGCTAAGAGACCTGGTGCCACATATGATGACCCGGGCAGACTGGACTTTCACGAGGTACTAAAGAAAGCAGATGTCTTATGTATACACTGTCCTCTTTCAGATGAAACCAGAAACTTGATTTCTCATGAAGAAATTGATATGATGAAAAAGACGGCGATAATAGTGAACCCTGCCCGAGGTGGTATAATAGACGAAAAAGCCCTGGCTGATGCCCTGGAAAAAGAGAAAATAGGAGGAGCGGCACTAGATGTATTGGAGAAGGAGCCGCCAAAGGGCGGAAGTCCGCTTTTTTCTCTGGACAATGTCTTGGTAACTCCTCACATAGCCTGGTCAACTTTTGAAAGCAGAACAAGGCTTCTAGAAGGAGTTAAAAAGAATATAAAGGATTTTGAGTGCGGAATACTAAAAGGTATAGGGGAATAATAGTCAAAGAAAATTAAGGAGATGATTTTTATGAAAAAATTAGCTTTATCATTGATACTCCTATCTATGCTTGCATGCAGTAAAGCACCGATAACCGGAAGAACTCAGATTTTAATCGTTCCTAAATATGAAGTTCTTCAGCAAAGCGGGCTGCAGTATGAAGAGGTAAAAAAAGAAAGTAAGATCGTGAATAATCAGGATTCTCAAAGAGTAAAAAAGGTAGGAAATAAGATAGCAGTGGCAGTGGATTCATTTTTGAGAAGTGACCCTGCATATGCAGGAATGGCAGATGACTATAACTGGGAATTTAACCTCATAGAATCTGAAGATGTCAATGCATGGTGTATGCCAGGTGGAAAGGTAGCAGTGTATACAGGGATACTGAAGTATGCCAAAGATGAGAACAGCCTTGCTGTAATAATGGGCCATGAGATAGCTCATGCAGTGGCAGATCACGGACGAGAGAGAATGAGCCAGGAGCTGATAAAAGGCTATGGTGCAGCGACTTTGTCCACACTTTTTAATCAAAACCCGACTCTTGCTACAAATATATTTTTTCAGGCATACGGTGTCAGCAGTGAACTGGTGACTCTGAAATACAGCAGAGATCATGAAAAAGAGGCAGATAAACTGGGACTTATATTTATGGCAATGGCAGGATATGATCC
>NZ_JBFHGC010000310.1:0-3566 GCF_041583315.1 Ilyobacter sp.
CCTTTGTTCATAGCTGTTTCCTGGCACTGATAACAAAACATTGACATTTATTTTCCTCCTATATATTTAAAATAGCAATAAGAATTATTCAACTGGAGCGATACATTCTACTGGGCATACCCCTGCACAAGCACCACAATCAATACATGTGGCCTCATCGATCTTTCTTTTTCCATCTGCGACCTCAGAAATACATTCTACCGGACATACTGGTTGACATGCACCACAAGCGATACAGTCAACTTCATTTATTCTATAAGCCATGTTTTCACCTCCCTATTTTTGTCTAAAACTACCAATAATATTACTCTAACAATCTATTTTATCAAAATTAAAATGCTATAAGTGAACTGAAACAAATGATTAAATTACACTGAAATCATCTTTAGATGCCCCACAGAGAGGACATACCCAATTATCAGGAAGGTCTTTAAACTCAGTTCCAACAGGGATATCGCTGTCAGGGTCTCCTACATTAGGATCGTAAATATATCCGCATGGATTACAAAGCCATTTTTCAGATGGTGGAGCTTTTTTTTCATCCTCAATTGCCTCAAATTCTTCTTTAGAGGCTTGACAGAAGGGACATACCCAATCTGTTGGCAGATCTTCAAAAGGAATATCATCAAGACTTTCCTCAACTTCTAACATATCTATGAAGGCAAGCATACTTCCATTTGGTAGGCCGTCTCTGATTTTAGCATCCATATTTTCGTAGATATGTCCACACTTTTTACATTTCCAACCTTTCATTTTTAACCTCCTGACTTTTATTTTTTAAATTAATCTACCCGTAAGATTATACTGAATTTAACTTTAAATCCTCTAATAAGTACGGAGCCCAAACAAGATATGCGATGATATTTCTACTGGCACCACAAGGATATATTCTTGTCTCGTGTATAAGTCGTATAAAGGGAGAACAGGAAGATGACATTCCACTACCTCTAGATAAAGAGGAAATAGATGGCTTTGTACGAGGTGGTCTAAGTGAAGAGAGCTTTGAAGCCTATGATGATACCCAAGAACCACTTGTTCCTCATTTCTTTGCTGGCTACAAGAAGTAAGTAGTGACCGAATTACAAAATAGTATTTTCTCTAATTAAATGTAAATTAAAGTCTAGGACTTCAAAATATAATATCCAATATGTTTGAGGACCAGAATAAATAGGATTCTTCTGTTTATTCAAAAATAACTTTAGACATATGGCGTTAGAAAATAATTTCTTATATTTTTAATAAACTCTAAAGGATATGAAAAATTATACTGTAATAAATATTAAAGGAAGTTTAAACGTTGAAAAATCTACAATGAAAAATACATAGTAAAATAGACAAATCATCATTTTATAAAAATTAAATTCTCCAATGTATAGCAAATATAACTAGGGAGGAATCTAAAATTAAAACCAGTTAAAAACATAACTTTATAAAAAGCAAATGACAGAAATACCATCATAAAGTCCTCCCTCAGAAAATTGGACGACCATAAAAAATGAAATATAAATTTCTTTTTCATGGCACATAAGGAGGCGGTTATTTATGGCAAAAATTACTAATGATTTAATGGCCATTATTAACATTTTAAACTACATGGGGGAACTTTCGGAATATAAAAACACTTCTGAGTTTCTTTACAATTCAGACCATACGACATTTAACAATTCACTTCCTATCTTTATTAAAATAGGAACAGCATCAAGAAAAGTTAGTAATAGGATAATAGAAAGATATACCAAAGTTCCATGGAAGACAATGAAGGATTTTATAAATATTTATGATTCAGATTGTGAATTATTAAATAGGACTGTTATACATGATTTGATCGAAAATAAACTACCGTGTGCAGTGGAAGTTTTGGAAAAAATCGTATCAAAAGAACTAAATGAAAAGAACTTTTCTTTTAAAGAATATAAAACTTTTTCCTCAAGTCAAATCTATAATTACGTTAATTTCAATCGAATCAACGCTAACCTTTTACAATTAAAAATAAGAGATCTCTTCCATGAAAATACCTGGCAGAGATTATAAATTATTATTTAAGTTTAAGCTCAAAGAATAAGGATCTCAGATCCTTATTCTTTTTTTATATAGAAACTTTAAAAATTGGAAGATATTTATTAGTATGTAATATTCGGTATATAAAAAACTTAGCAGAATTCCAAGGAACTCTTACTATTGAAAATAATATAGATTCAACAGGATCTGCTAAAAAGAATATAATATTATTAGAAAAAATTAAAAATTTTAGCAACGAGTTTAGAATAAAACCTTAAGATAAAAAGGAATAAATAATTTTAAAAATACTTTAAGAAGAGAATCCACTAACTCCTAAAACAACTCCAGAAGCAAAATCTCAGAGTATCAGAAACCAGCAGAATGACAATCAAACATAGTATTTAAAAGATGATTCATTAAAAAATATTAATCTTATATTTTTTTTCGTATTGCAATTTTTTGAAAAAAATATTAAGATAAAATAACTGACTTATTATTATTCTATAGGTCTGGACAATTAATTATAGATTAATTAGACATTAACACAGGGAGAGTTTCTCATGAAGACAGTAGTTCAGATATTTGGAAAAGACTCAAAGAAGGTTCCGGATTTACTCAGAAAAATAGCTGATGAAATAGAAAGAGGAGAAGCAGGATCAAATTGTCTGGAAGATGATTATTGTTATGATTACCTTATGGAAGAAGAGACTTATTATAGAAAATTCTTAGTTTATTCAAATAAAGAAATGATTGATTCAAACGGAAAAATTAAAAAAGAAGCCAAGATACTTGGAATAGCGTTTGGTTTATGCCCACATGATGCCTTTGAAAATTTTTATGTAAAAGATAAAACAATTCAAAACATTGTAGTCAGAGAAGTACTTGGAAATCCAGAATATAAAACCTTAACAGAAGAAGAAATAGATGAATTTTAATAGTAAACCCCTTCTCTTCTGAATCTATAAGAAAATGTAGTGAACTTAAGTTGGCTCGTTTTTTATCTTAATTTAGGACTGTATTATAGATAGCTTTTATTTCTTCGTGACATTTTAAAAATATATCTACAAGTTCAGGATCAAAATCCTTTCCTTTTCCATCTTTTATAATCTCAACAGTCTTCTCATGAGTAAATGGCTCTTTATATGTTCTCTTTTTTCTGAGAGCATCATAAACATCTGCAATAGCGACAATTCTAGCCTCTATAGGTATTTCCTTTTCAGAAAGCCCTCTATACCCCTTACCGTTCCATTTCTCATGGTGATATCTTATGATATTTTCCCCCATTTTTGAAAATCCAAATTTATTTATAAGGTGGTAACCTATTTCAGTATGCTCTTTTACTACCTCAAATTCATCTGGTGTAAGTTTTCCTGGTTTATTCAAGATATCTCCTGGAATCCCTACTTTTCCCAGATCATGTATCTTAGCAAAAAATTCTATTTGATTTACTTTAGATTCAGAAAAACCTGACTTTTTCGAAAGTAGAGCTGAGATATCTCCTACCATTTTTAAATGGAATAAAGCTTCGCTTGCATCTAAAGCATGAAGTTTTATAAGAAGATTTTCTA